>JAHDCT010000117.1 GCA_020629735.1 bacterium
AGGAGGCATTAAAAAATGCATTGAAGCTATATACTGAAAAAGGTGGAAAAGTGGTTATATGGTTATGAAATTGAAGAGATTTACATAGTAGACTGCTGAAAGAGGGAGTCAATAAAAACAAAAAGAAGTATACAATGGCAGACGTATTGGATTCGATATCTAGTCAGTTTAGCAAGATAATTCAACTGCATGGCTTAACCTTGAAGGATATCTGAATCGTCTTTCAAGATCATGCGAATTGATATGTAAAAAGTAATATATGGGCAAAAAAAAGATCAGAATCACAGAAGTTAGCAATCAAGTATCTTTTGCTCTCAAAGACAAATTGAGAACGAAAAACCAATTGTAAATGAACCTTTGTGGGTTTTTTAAAACTGACCGAAAGGGTGCACAGATCAGCTAAACAAGTAATCGTATGTTTTTGAGCTGATAATCGATGTTCTCATACCGATATGGCAAGATGAGTGTCTGCTGCACAAGCTTACTTTTGACATACAGCAAAAGTTCGTTTTGCCTATTTTTGAGAAGGAAAAAGGATACCATTAGTCAAATGTCAATATTAATTTGACTTATTGTGCATATCTATTATAAAAAGCTTTCTACCTATGAATTTAATAAAAACTTAAGTCAAGCATAAAGATGATGCGATTAATATGTTTTCTCTCGACACTAGCCTTTTTGTTTTGGGCAGTCACAAGAGGAAATCTTTATAACCAATTTAATGAAGGGTGTTACATGGAGTTGAAGAGGGCAGTAAGCACCTCATCACGTCATGAAGCATATGGCTTTCTTGAAAAGGCCAAGTTATTCCTTCAAAAAAAGAAAACCACATCTGGATCAACATCAATTGTTTTCCCGACTGATGATGATGATTTAGGTAAGTGGTATAACAATATCACCAAAGCTCAAGAAAAAATTATTTCGGGAAACTTGCTTGCTGCTAAGAAAGTGATAGCAGAAAGGCATCCATTTAAAGGTCACTTAGTCGTTCATATCCCTCATGGTGTGAGCGCTTATCCAAATAATCTAGCTTTTGCATGTTGGGGGGTATTCTCTCTCTTAATTGCATGCGCAAGTTTAGTTTTCTGGATACAACCAAAGTAATGTCATATTGGCCATAGGTAGTCGATAAACGGTGTGTGAAAATGTAGCATGCCTTTTTTTATTGACAAAAAAAGACTCCAAATAAGGAGTCTTCATATGTAATCAGATAAGAAATTATAATCTCGATCTAATAAGATCTCTTAACTTCACCAACTCTCAGAACTGATAGAAGAAACTAATTTTCTGATCTTTTATGCTATTTCACTGTGGCTTTCTAGATAGGATAAAGTGAGTAAAACTTTCTGCTATATCTTCTCATGGATTTGTCGAGGCATAGTCTGAAACAAACTTATCTTTCTCGTAAATATTTTCTGCTTGTTCTCACCAAACTGCTGCAAGATCATCCTCTGACCAAAACGCTGAGATAAATTGCTTAAGATATCATCACTCACGTAAACATCCTTCAGGAAGGAAATAGGTTGGGCATGAGTCACTGTATCTTTGTCGAGCTACATCAGAAATGTCAGCAGCAACATGATTAACTTGCGAAGTATTAAGCGTAAGGATATGACTATATTCATGAATAAGAGTATACACTACTTCTTTCTTATCCATTTCTGATCAATTTGGGTAGAAAGCTCATAGATTTAGAGTCATTTCCCGGTTATCAGTAGATTCTTCTGATTGGTTTACATAAGCATATGTGTCTGAGTTTGTTTCACGTATGAAGTGAACCTTTAAAAGGTCAGTTCTATAGGCACTTGGTATAAGTGAACTAAACAGTTTCCAAATTTCTTGATGCTGTACATGCTCTTTTCAAGAAAGAAGAGTTATCCCATCATCCGATTGAATTGCATACGATCCTTCTTTTTCAGATTCAGTTTGTGATTCATGATGATGTACATGAGTATCACCTATAAGGTCTTCATTGTCGTCAATTCATTCGTAGTCATTATCACGAGGATAGCACCGCTGATCTTCACTATCATATACTTCATCTTCATAACAGTCTTCCGGTAACATATAGTAGTCAGAAAAGTTCTCATTATCGTTTCAGTAAAACTCGTCTGCACCATCTAACGTTCCAAAGTAGTACATATCATCTGCAAGAACAGAAAGAAGCTCATACGATCTATCACTAAGTCTTTTATTCTCTAAAATTCAATCAATAGTAGTAACAATATATTCAATTGTGATGGACGGATTTCCCTCCATATAGCCAAAGAGTCTGTCTTCAACAGCATCAAGGATAAGGTAGTCATTGTCAGTTAAGTCGTAAGCATGACTAGCTATCGGGGCAAGGAAGCTAAGAAATATAGCTCATAATAGGAAAAGTCATTGCATAATGTGCGTTTTTAAGAATTTCATAGTTTAAATAAAAATAAAGTAACTGCATGAAGATAACGGTATGGATAGAAAAAAGTGACAAGTGTTTGTTGACAATGTTGTTTTTCTATAACTTTGTCTGTATTTAAAATGTATCAAAGTGATACATAAAGTACAGATTCTTAAATAAGAAAGAAAACCGTATATGCACTGAAAATTTTTGCTATGCATTCATCTCAAAAAGTATAAAATCACTCCTATCTTTTAGTTATGAAATGTATACATGAAGAAGCGTTTCTTTCTCCTTTGAGTAGTATTGATTATCTTAGTAATTTTATATCTATTTTTCCCGCACCTCCTTTTATGAGAACAGATAATTACTGAGCAAGTAAGTGAAGTTGCAGATAAGGATAAAGAACGTATTACAGAAATCATTCAAGAGCTAATTATCGAGGAGTAGTTCACTGGAAAGTAAAAATATGGACTCTCTTTATTTCCACTTTATTGAACAACCTATACTAGGAAACCACGTCTCGTCAGCTTGTTCACCAGTTAGCATCTTTTTTATATGGGTTTCAAAATCGAATTGAGTAGCTTGAGATGGGTCTTTCCAATTGTCATTAAAACGTCATTGAAAAAAAAGTTCAAATTTCCCATCAACATTTTTAAAGAGATAATTGTCAGGCGTGCAAGCGGCATCATATGCTTCTGCTACCTCTTGTGATTCGTCATATACATAAGGAAAATTTAATCAGAGTTGTTGGGCAAGTGATCACATGTGTTCAAAAGAGTCTTCTGGGACATAGGCAACATCATTACTGCTAATTGCAATAAATCAGATGTCCTGATATGTTTGCTGAAGTTGCACAATGATTGGCCATGAAGCAACAGCGAAAGGACAATGGTTGCACGTAAAAATAACAGCAAGTCATTTTTTTTCAGAAAAATCTGAAGGGGAGTGGAGTCCTCCATCCACTCAAGGAAGACTAAAGTGTGGAGCTTCTCGTCATGAAGTCCTTGTTTGTGAGTATTCTAGTGCCATAAGTTCTTGAAAGTTAAAAGTAAAATTATTGTATGGATCAGGTCCGTGGAATTAACTTAAATTTTTTCTCAGCCCAAAACTCAATTCATCAAGAAAGGTCATAAACATATTCATATCAGTTGTCGAGCAAGCGTTCTTTCACAACTCTACTTCTGTTTCCATGAGCACAGTAAAGTAGGTATTTTCAATCTTTGGGAAGTTGATCAAGTTCAGCAACATCATCTGAATTATAGACATCCTTGTGGAGATCCAATCACT
>JAHDCT010000118.1 GCA_020629735.1 bacterium
TGATTATGGATTAATGTTCCTATTGAGTGAGATGTGCCAGATGCATTATTAAGTGAAGAATATTATGAAATTAACTATGATGCGCCATTTGAAAAAGAACTTAAACCCTGGTTGGTGGTTAAATCATGAGGAGATTTACCTGAGCAATGAATGATTGAAGAAATTTGGGAACCAATTGTAGAAGTAGAGATTGTGTGACCAGATGAATTTTCAGGTAATATCATGTGACTTGCACAAGAATATAGATGAACGATGTCGTGAATGGAATATCTTGATGAATCAAGAGTTCTCTGGAAATATATGATGCCGATGTGAGAGATTGTAGTTGATTTTTATGATAGACTTAAGTCTTGTACGAAGTGATACGCGACTATGAATTATGAATTTAAAAAATATGAAAAAAACGATTTAGTTAGATTAGATATGTTAATTAATCATGAAAAAGTAGAAGCTTTTTCTCTTGTTGTTCATAAGGAAAAGGCTCATTTTGTGTGAAGAGAGCTGGTTAAAAAATTGAAAGAACTTATTCCAAAACACCTTTTCCCAATTCCTTTGCAAGCATGAATCGGAACGAAGATGGTTGCGCGTGAGACGATTTCTGCGATGCGTAAGGATGTTATTGCTAAGTGTTATTGATGAGACGTTTCTCGTAAGAAAAAGCTTCTTAAGAAGCAAAAAGAAGGAAAGAAAAAGATGAAAATGATGTGAAGGGTGAGTGTGCCAGGTGATGTCTTTATGAAGATGGTGCAGAGATAAATCTGCGATCTAATGATGTTGTTTTTTGAGTGAATTAGAATTTTAAGTTTATAAATCGTCATTAACTTTTCGAGGCTTAAAATTTTCACTTGAAGAATTTGACATAATTTTTATATTATGTTTAATTTTTCTTCTTTTTTATGTATGGCGTTACAACTTGATTATATTAAAATTAATCACAAAGGTTTTCGCGAAGATTATTCTGATTTTTTGAAATTAGTTGAAAACAAAGCAGGAAAAGCATCTAAAAATATTTGATTAGTTGTTAAAGATGAACTAACAGCTGTAACCTTGCTTACAGAAGCTTTTGAAAAAGAAATGAATTTACGTGCTTTTTATGAACTCCAAACGTGATTTGATCACCTTGTTCGTTTGGTGAGAAGCTATAGAAAGCAACTTAAAATTTCTTCATCATCTTTATGAGCTATTAATAAGATTAATAAGAACTTTGAAGATTACTGCTGTTGATTTATTCATCATTTGGAAGAGAACGGTAAATCATGGCATGATATTCCCCATGATCTTTCTTTGATTGGTGAGCTAACTTCTGTTGTCTGATGATTTATGTTGAGATTAGTTAGATTGGTTAGTATGGATAGAACATATTACAATCTCTTTTCAAATTTATTAGATGATGAGTTAGTTAAAAATTACAAATTATATTTAAAATTGTATGTAATTTGATATGACAAAGAAGCTACTCATGAAGAGGTTATTCCTTTAATCAAAAAGGCAGTAAAAGACTGGCTTTCATCTTATGTTAAAAAGTATCTTTTAAAAAAAGAGTTTATTACGGATTCTGATCATCAGCATTTGATGTGAAAATACCCTAAAGCAAAGAAGCAATTTCTTAATCTTAATCATCATATAGATGGTTTTGCTGACTTTATCATGGATGTTGTGAGTGAAGCTAAGTTAACTAAACGATCTAAAAACTTAGGTGATACTATGATATCGTATTGAAAAGTTTTTGTTGATCTTTTTGCTGCTGATTGAAGTAATATAGAGCATCTTTTTTCTGAATATCTGCGCTTGCAATTACAAAAAAAGTATGAAGAGAATCAAGCCGTCAGATTACAACGTTCTGAATTAGAAAACATGAACTTAATAGATAGCACAATTTCTCCTTCTAGTCCATACGTCTCTTGAGAAGTATTGCAGTCTTCACTTAAAAACTCGTGAGAAGACATTCCATATGATGTAGTGGAGTGGATTAGTTCTTTATCAAAATATATTCCAATTAAACATAGAGCTCATGCGATAAAGTATTTAAAAAAGATGTTTGTATGAAAAAAGACTGTTCATGTTCAGTGGATGAACGTTTTTTTTGATCTTAAATGGGATCAATCTCAGCTGAATGTTTTTAGAAATCGTCTTGTTTCTTTCTGATTTTCAGTTGATAAGATAGTAGATAATTCTAATCAACTCAAATCCGTTTGAGTTCTTAAAAAGAAGATTGTTTCAACTACTAGAAATAATTGAAAAGAGCTCTTTAGTGTCTTGTTTGATCACAATCATTTGTCGTTAAAGGCTATTGAAGAACATTATTCTCGTTTATGATATACTATTGATAATCTTAAATTATTTCAGAAATATCTCATTGAGATAGAGAGAAGTTGAAAAGTTAGCACGATTTCAGCTGCTGAAAAGTTATATTCTTGAGCTTTGCCTGAAAATAGAAGATTACTTCGAGAAATGAGAAAATGAGTGTATGTAATGAAAATATGACCGTATAGACTTGTAAGGGATAATAATATTATTTTAGACCTTCTTCCTCACGATTTGTATGAACAGAAGTACTATAAAAGTCATGTAAGAAATAAGTGAAGATTTTTGCCTTCTTAGTTTAAATTGTTTTATTCAGTTTTTTGATTTTTTTTATCTTTAGGTTTGAAGATAAAATAACTTCATGCAAGGAAGGTTGCTAAGAATCCAGTATACATAAGTGCTCAAACTTTTGAGTCTCCTCAAGATCAGGATTTTTTTTGCGAAGGTGATGACCGGCCGTAATCTTCAACTTCTTGTATGTTCGTAAGTGGATTGTTTCATCATGAAGTAGTTGATGATTCTGGAGCTTGATTAATTATTTCTTCTGCTATTTGAGTTGCATGTTCAATTTCTTCCGGTGTTGCTCATGAGAGTCGTTGTTTTATGTATTCGCTAGCCATTATTATTCATTCGTATAGTTGAGGACCGAATAATCATATTGCAAGACTTGCTCCTGAGGTTTTCCAAAATCAGATACTTTTTTTCACTCAAATCATATAAAGAAATATCCGTGATCGAATAGTTCTTGTTAGAAACATAACTTTTTCCTGATTTTTTATCGTATTTACAATTGCTGGTATTTCATTTTCTGTTAGATCTTTGTATCATTCATCTAATTTATTTATTCAAGGCAAATGTCTAGCTGATTCTAATCAGTCTCATACAAGTCATAGGTAAGGATCAATTGCGCTTTTGTAAAATAGATACACTATGGTTACTCAGACAGCTGTTTGAAATCAATAGGTGAAAAACCTTGCTATACCAAGTCATGCGTTTTCTGCAGGATCACCAACATTTTTATGAATTCTGTTTCATAAGAAGAGTATTACAATAATCATAGTCATAAGTTTAAGTAGTTCATAGGTGGTATTTTCGCTTAAGTTAAGCCCTGCTTTTAGTGGCTTTATTTCGTTTCTTGCTGCTTCCATCAATCATGACTTGTTTTTATCAAGTATTCATGAGAGTTGTTGTTGCATGGGATGTTGAAGTGATTCAACATATGTACGTAGTTCGTTGATAAGATATTCACCTGATTGTAATACATTTACTGTGGTTTCTTTGCTTTTGGTTATGACATCCAAATCAATCATTTGACCGATTTTTGCTTCTCTTTTTCAAAAAATCTCAAAGATGTCTCTTT
>JAHDCT010000119.1 GCA_020629735.1 bacterium
ACAAGAAAATAATGAAACATTTATTACACAAACCTCATCACAAGAAGAAACAACAACCATTACCTCAAGCAACATTATCTTAGCCACATGAGCTTTCTCACAAGCATTTATTCCAAAAGTTGCTTCTACATTAGATAAATCCATCTTTCAAATTCATAGTTCTCAATATCAATATCCTCAACAACTTCCGGAAGGAAGAATATGTGTAGTGTAGTGTGATGAGGAAATTCATGATATCAAATCAGTTCTGAATTAATAAAAGCAGGAAAATTTGTTTCTCATTCTCAAAGATCAGTACTCAAAAGAAGACCAAATATTCCACTTCACCGGCAATTCAAAAAAGCTTATTTCGCAAGCAAAGACAAGCTTTGAAAACCAGGATATCCATGTGAAACTAGAAAATCCTGATCAATACTTATTCCTCCAAAAGAATGGTTATTTTGAAATAAGTCTAAGAGACTCACCTATGTACCAGAAATTTTCGGATCTTGAATCGATCCTCAAAATATCATGTACAGAAATAAAAACGAAGAAAAAATCTGATCAATTATCCGATGTACTGGGTACAAAAATACCTACCCTCGAATAGACGTACCTCACTTATTTGATGAAAACGGAAACATTATACAAGAAAACGGAATAAGCGATGTACCATGATTTTATACGCTGAATTGCGCAAGACGCATTGATTCATCGGTAAGAGTAGCAAGGTATATCGTGGAAACAATTAGCTCAAGTTGACATAGGTAGGCAAATATATATATTCGTAAAAATAGAAACTATCACAATAAACATTCAAAACCTAAATCAAAAGTATGAAAATCTTCACAGGTATATCAATTCAATCATTACATGAGTTCAAAAAGAAACTCGGTAATCTTATGTGGACATCAGTTGATCAATCCACCAAAAGTGAAACAACGATTCATCGAAACGGCGTAACAATCTACCGTAAAGGATCAACAGGATGGTTCTGGATAGGGTTAACCTTTGCTTTGGCAGGAATTTACATCATGTTTTAAGATTGTATTGAAGACGCAAACCTAATTACTAACGCGAGTGATCACGAGTTAAAATAACACTTTAGTGATGAGGATCTCGCCAGAAAAAATTGTCTGAATATGGACACAAATGTCATCCCAGTTGTAGACCACCTATACATTATAGGATAAAACGGAGCAGCTGGTTTTTTTTGTTAAATTTTTCTACGACGATAGAACAAGAGCAAAAGAAAAGCCCAATTCATAAGAATCAATGAAGCAGGGTACAAAACAGTAATCAGACTATAATTTCCTAAAGCAAACATAGCAATAACAAATTTCAGTCCAGCATAAAAATAACTCGAAGCCGTCTCTTCATGTGGATAAATTCGTCCTTTACGAAAAGTTGGCAAAAAACTCCATGCATCAACCAAACTAATAAGAATAACTGATAGTAAAGGATCCTCAGTAAGATATCGAAGTAACAAAGAAAAAAGCGAAGCAAAAAGTGCTATTTTGTCAGATTTCGTAATATAAGCATAACCATTCCTCGTACCTAAAGCCGCAATAATTAAACACGCCAAGGAAGAAATTCCCAGCACCCAAGAGCCAGAACCTCACCCGTCTGAAAATGAAGCAAAGTAAGCTATTCATGTAAGCAATCACCATACTAGCCAACTAAAAATATGAGGCTTAGTTATTCATTTATACATATCTCTAAAATACACTGCATACCCTATCAAGGTAAGCAACACCGAAATTATTCATAAAACTTCCTTAGAAAAAAAATCCATACCAATACTTTACTCAGCAGAGAAAAAATCGCAACCAGAAAGAACTCAGTTAAACTTTACATTTTAAAAGAGAAAAATACTACTAACTCACAGCATACTTTTAGTTACTTACTTACCTAGAAATGAACGTAGAATATATTACACATCAAAAAGCAATCTTAGAAACTACCTTAGAACAACTTCTTCAAGAAAAAGAGTACACACTCCTCTACTTCTATCCAAAAGACAATACTCCATGATGCACTCGTGAAGCTCAAGATTTCGCACAACACAAGGACTTTTTTGAAACAAGTGGCATACAAATCATAGGAGTATCTAAAGATTCATTATCAAGTCATTGTAATTTCATCGAAAAACAAGAGCTTAACTTTTGACTCATATCAGACTCAGAGCTTGTTCTTCATAAAGAATATGGCGCATGGTGAGAAAAGAATAACTACGGAAAAATCGTACAAGGAGTAATCAGATCAACTTTCCTTCTTAATAAAGAATGAAAAATTCTAAAAGAACGAAAAAACGTGAAGGCTACATGACATGTTGAAAGATTGATCAAAGAAATAAAGGAAAAAAGTTTATTAGTATAAAAAAATCTCCTAAGAGATTGTCTAGGAAATGAATTTATTAACTTGGTCATTATGGCAGTTTGTGCTCATTATATCAACAATTCTTCCTATCGTGATGTCTTCTGAAATATTTTTTTTCCTCGATAGATTCATTTGAATTCAAAGTTTCGTTGAGTAGACATACTCTTACTCAAAGCTAATGTAAAACAGTAATAACTCATTTCATTTAATCAAACACTAAAAAAATGAAAACAAGCGCTATAATTAACTATTTGGAAAAAATAATGAAAAACATACCAATCGATTGGCTAGAACTAACAACTCACAGATTAGATATTTACAATGAAGAATTAGCTAAAAAAGAATTCTTAGATTGATTTGAAAATTTATATAATCAAAATATTACAGATCCTGTTTCATTATATGAATTACCTACAGCTTATGATTATATTAGATTGGGTCATCCATTATCATGTGTTTTAGAATGGACCATAGCACATCTATATGATACAAAAGCCAAAAATGTAATAAGTTTCAGCTCAAGAACAGCGCCAATTTTTGCAGTATTAAGAAAAAATTTATTAAGCAAAAAAAGGACTCAAATCGCATACGTAGATTCATTACCTAATTTCTTCAAAAGTGAAGTAATCAAAAATATATATGGGTATAATTTTGAAGTAACACAAGTAAACAACATTAATGATATCACCAAGTTTGATGGTAGTACTATTTTTATACCGAAACAAACAAAAATTCATCAGTTTGAATATAATCAATACGTAGATTTCGTAATTAATATGGATGAAAACTATGGAAGCATCATACTGATACATTGAGCAGCAAATGAAGAGTACATTTCAGAAATTCAACATGTAAGAAGAAGAGAGACAATTGCAATGACTCCGATAAACACACTTGGTGTTTTAAAAGCAATAGTAAATCCGCAATCAACAACTACATGTCCAAAAACATTAGTCGAAGATAAAGCCTCTACAGCAAAACTTATTACCCAAATAACTGAATCCCCTACAAAAACACTGGTTGGTTCATCAGGTCTTTCTATCCAGTATGCAATCATGATGGGATTAATAGACGATGCTCAAGAAAATCATCCTAAAAAAGCAATTAAGTTTGTAGTACCACCAAATTGCTATGGAGGAACAAACGACCAAGCAAGACGTATTGCTGCCTGTATTGAGAATGTAGAAGTGTTAGACTTACCCGTTGATGGTGGTAATGATATGGTTCAAAGTATTGATCTTGTTTTAGAAACAATAGCAAAAGAAGATGCCGTACCATACATCA
>JAHDCT010000120.1 GCA_020629735.1 bacterium
TGAACCATTGCTGAAGAATCTCAGTATTCCGTGTCTACAAATCCTCATGTTCAAAGAAACTTTATCTGCATGTACTATTTTCATTAAGCAAAATTTTCTTTTTTTCATCAGTCGAATTTGGCCGAAAATGACTGCGAGTATCTGCTTCTTTTACAAGTTGGTCAAATATATTGACTAGCTCGGGAAATTCTTCTATCTTAGATCTCTTTTTTTCTACAACCTCTTCCTTTGTAATTTTCATCTCATGAATCGACGTATCATGAGCGGAAAGTGAAATATTTATAAGAGGCAGAATTTTATCAACAGCGCGTACAAATCTTGATTCAACGTCCTCTTATTGTACTTCTTACTATACTTTCGAATTGAATTCGCCTCTGGGTATTCTTCTTCTAGTTTGATCATTGCTTTTTTCTCATTTTCCTCCTTATTTGCTAAGGCATCTAAGTCTCTGGTATGCAGTGGAATGTCTCAGGTTATAATTTCAGGTAGATCATGAGCTAGGGCATATTTTAGCAGTAATCACACATCAAAATTGTATCATAACTCATCGTTTAACATCCGACATATATATCCTAGTTGCCGCGAATGCTCTGCATCATTTTCTTCGCGTTGAGGAACATATTGAGCCTGTCTATACACCTCAGCAAATTTCTGGGTTAATAAAGTATGCTTACTCAATACACCTAGATGCTTATCCATATTTAGGCTTAAGTAAAATTACTCCTCATTCGCATAGAATGCATTTAGTAATATTTTTGTGAGTGGAACAATTACCCATAAAGTCAGAAGAATATTTACCATCATCATTGTACCAAATCATTTGAACACATTGGTTCACACAAAGAAAAGCAGTAATGCAATCATTAATGTCGTTACATTTCAATCTCTAATAGCAGAATAACTCTTATCATATCACTCCTTAATAGCATCTAACCATGGCAGTCAATTAGCGCGTTCTTCCCTTATTCTTTCATATATTAGTACATTTGCATCAACTCACATACCTAAAGATAGCAGGATGGCTGCAATTCAACTTAGTGAAAAGGCATATTTAAATAGCTTAGTAATTCATAAGAGTACAATGATAAATCATAGAAGAGTTAGAATAGCCACGCTTCATTGCTTAAATCAATACATATACATCATAAATACATAGATCAATGCTAGACCAATTGCTGCAGCAAGAAGAGCTCATGACATTGCCTTTTCTCATAGTACTGGAGAAACTTTTTCTTCCTGAGCTAAGATTAACGGCGCCGGGAATGCTCCATTATTTAGCTCGTCAACTAGTTCTCTTGCTGATTCATTCGTAAAGTTACCATCAATCTGAGCTGTTCCTCAGCAAATCTTTTGCCTGATTACGGGAGAAGTTACTAACTCTCATCAAATGAAAATTGCCATTTGTTTACCAACAATTTCTTCTGTCAGATGACAAAATATTTTCTTTCCTGTTTCATCAAAATTAATAGCTGCTGCTGGTAGACCTGTTTGAGTTGCTGACACTTGAGCGAATTTAAAATAAGCTCAATTCAGCAAGTCACCTGTTTGTGGATCAGTTGCTGGAACCCATCCAGGACGATAATCTACAACTAACGACTCTATATCATATGTTGCTGTTTCACCTGATCAATTTACCTTATTAAGTTTAGTTATTACATATCATTCAACAGTTTGTGGGATCTCGATTCAGTCAACAAAAATTGTTCCAGCTCAGTATGTTCATTCTCATAAAACTGATAATATAGTTCCTGCACGGTCGACTTTTAAAAGATCTGCATTCTCTTGATAAAAAATCGGTAGATTGCTTAAAGGTTGATTGCTGTGACTTTGGTATACTATATTCTCAGCTTTATATTTCTGTCCTAGTGACTGCATCGTATCTTCATTTCATATTGCTTGCTTCAAAATTGACTCTGCAAAGAGTTGTCTCCTTTCCTTTTCTGCTGCAAGATCACCTTCAAATAAGGTCTTAAATTCTAATTCAACTGTTGTTCCAATGATCTCCTTAGCTTGATCTAAATCACTTACTCATCATATTTCAACAACAACATATTTACCATCATCTAATGTCTGTACGTTGCTAGAATAATCGCTCACTCAGAGTGTAGAAATCCTTTGATCAATTTTCTGCAAAATTATATTCTCAATGTCCTTTGTAACTTGGAAATACTGGGCCTCATCCGTATAAATTTTCTTGTACTTATCAAAATCTATTTTATATGTCAGACTCACTCATCAAGCAATATCCATTCACTGTGCAAAATGATTAATCCCATCTGAAGTAATAACGAGATCTTCAGTATTTGTTTCGCCATTAAATTCTCGTCACACGAAAAAGATTGAAAATAATGACGCTAGTATCAAAAAAAGATACACAAAAATTGATGAGTTATTTCTTGGTTCCATTGATGTCATAAAGGTAAAATTATACAAAAAAAATTATATGTTCTTTTCTTTATCTGACTCTTCTGATGTACTTCAAAAGAGACTCGACAAAATACCCATTGGCATTTGCATATTTTGTTCTACAGTTTTAATACTTTTTTCAACCCCTCACATTATTGATCTAGCTGTTAATACAATACGGAAGATATAGATCAAAATAATCACGAAGAGTAAGATCACTAAAGCTCATCACAAGATAAGGATATATTCAGCAATTTGTAAGGCGATATCCATGGTAAAAGAAGGAATTAAAATGGATACTAAAGACGGTATTTAAAGCACATTCACAGTAAGATTCTTTCAAGTGAACGCAAGCATACTTTCAGTCTATTTAACCAAAGACCTTATCTTTTCTTTTAACTCATTTTGGTCATCTAAGATTGTTGAATTCATGAGTGATGACACATATCGTTGCACAGCCTTTTCGTTTTCTAACTCCAATGATAAGTCTCAGAGCAATCTGTAGAGACTCTTAGATGGATAGTGAATAACTACACGCTCTAAGTATGAATAAGCCTTCTGAGTTGCTCAACTTGTGAGATAGTATCATGCTTTTCCATAGAGACACGCGAAACGTTGCTCATCTTTTAGATTTTCATAGCAGGTCGTAAAAATATTCTTCACCTTTTGTTCAGAAATTTCTCTATATCCAGCTCATCAGTTAATATAGAACAGAGAATCAAAAAGCGAAATGTAATCATATACTCAGAGATTTTTTTGGGCTGCCAATCTTGAAACAACTTTTACGTATCCTTGCACATCTGCCAATCTAATAAAAGAAAGCATACTATACCTAAGCACATCTTTATTATATTTTTGCTCACGCAATTGATTAAACGAAAGCACAGCGTCCTCATATCTCTCTAAATTAAATGCTGTAACTCAGGTTAGATATACATAGAGCTCCTTATTTGCTACATCTTTTGCCGATAGATAATGGAGTGCTTCTAATGCTTCAGCCCAAGATCATGTCATAATTGAGCTGTAAGCAACTAGTTGATATCAAAGTATATACTCTTTATCTTTCTCTAACATTTGATATGCCACCTTCTTTGCAAAACTGTACCACTCTCCCCTGAATAATCAGATTGTCAACAACCCCTGGAGATAATATTCAGGCACGTCTTCGTATGACTCAAACTTAGCTTTCGCTTTTCTAT
>JAHDCT010000121.1 GCA_020629735.1 bacterium
ATCAACCGTTGGGGTATGACTTGCACTAGTAACAAGTCATTTTGTAAAAGATGTCTTTGAAAAACGCCATTGGTCGCAGTACTACAATTTTTTGATAACCGTAAATATTCTTTGTTATGTATTTGCAAGTAGAATAAAGATATTTCCATATCCAAAGAAAGAAAAAGAAAAGAACTACGCTCGATTTATTGATCTCTTTTTTAGCTTTTATAAAGTTACACTCGTTTCAGGTAATAAATCTATGGAAGCAGATGATTTTGAATATCTCAAGAAAGAACTGCTCAATCATTTACAAGTCTTCTTCTTCTTGTTCTATACCTATGAGAAAATGAACAAGTTGTATGTGAGGAATTGAGTAAGTCATGATGACTTTCTTAAGTGGTTACTCAAAGATGACTATGGTAAATGAAAAGAAAAAGCATTAATTGAGAGATTTATGCAAGATGCCGAAGTTCATTCAATGATCCCAAGTTTTTCAAAGGTAGATGAAGAGATCACTAAGCTGCTCTTGCCATCTGATATGTTAATTAAGTATATTTTTCATCACAAGCATCTCTACCAACTGGTGGATACAATGATGTGAGCATGCTTTGAAGAAAAAAAACGGTCAGACTATATGAACAGTTTTCTAAAAAATGACAATCGCCTGGAAAGTATGATACAGGAGCTCATTGATTTTCGTACTTACAAAAAAAGTTACTTTTCATCAATGAAAAAGTTTATTAGTCATTCATTTAGGTTAGGGAACAATTATGAAGAAAACAAAGAAATTGATTCATTTATTTCTTCATTAGATGCTGCAAGCGGAAACTTCGAAGCATCAGAAATTCCAGAGACATTGAAAAAAGAGTCAGTAATGACAGAAAGACTCATAAATTTCTATATTACCTACCTAGCTGGAACTCGAGTATGAAGAGGTGATAATATGTACACAAGGCTTTTTGATAAAAAGCTATTTGATAATTTTATCTCGACCTTGTCGGTGAAAGAATTGAGGAGAGATAGCTTATTATATTATGGAGGAATGTTATACAACTATTCTAAGAATAGGTTTTATTACAAGTTTGCTTCTGATAATATCAGAGCTGGTAAAGATACCTTTAGTTTACCAATAAAGTCTAAGATTAACGAAGTATATTCTCAGATGTTTATACTTAAGATGTTTGACGAAAATTTTGTTCATACCTGTTTTCAAGATATCAATCAAAGGAATCTATCAATAACAATAGCTAATAAGGCTACAATTGAGGTTTTTAAGTTGGATTTGGGAGAGAGATTATCAAGTGTTTTAGCTCTGTCACCTTTTCAACAAACACTTTTTGTATATGAGTCATTATTCAAACATATCAATAGTGATCCTCATTCGGTTGAAATGACGAGTTTTTTAGAAGAATTATCCAGTCCAGAGAAGAATAAATCTCTTAAAGAAAATTTTTATTCATTAGATATGTGGATCCGAAAGGATGGGTTGGAATATCTCGTTGAGATTGAGTCAGAACTTCACCACGTATACGATCCTTGAGTGATAATGTGAATTTGCGCTATCCTAAGAGAGACAATATTGGGGTATGTACTGTTTTATAAATATTTAGCATACCAAGGGCAGACAAAAGAAGAAGTAGATACGTACGTAGATACATTTCAGCGCTTTTACGTACAAGATGTGTTAATGGTAACTCCAGCGCTATACGATTCATTTTCTCAGACCCTAGAGATGCTACTAAAAAGGTATGATGACTTGCTTGAGTCATATATGGGGCTTGATGATAATGAATGATACTTCGAATTATGAGTTGAGAACTGGTTGCAATTTGTAGAAGGCAAAGATGAACAACAGATTGAAAATGATGCAACGTGAGAAGATATTGTTCGATTGAGGTGATATCTAAAAAATATTTCGTACTATAACAAAAGATACGTTCTACCAAATTAATTTTATTATATAACTCTTTCGTATGAAGTGTCCAAAATGTGCAAATATGGAAACGAAGGTGATCGATTCAAGAGTAATTGAAGATGGGAAATGTATCAGAAGAAGAAGATCATGTGAGTATTGTGAGCACAGGTTTACGACCTATGAGAAGGTGGCAGTAACTGATCTTTTTGTCATCAAAAGAAATGGAATAAAACAAATTTATGATAGAGATAAATTAAAAAAGGCCCTAGTAATAGCCTATGGAAAGAAGAATTTCTCCTTAGAGAAAATAGATGACATAATTTGAAAACTTGAAAATAAACGATCTGGAATGTGAAAAGAGATAACTTCTAAGCAAATTGGACAGGATGTGCTAGATATTCTAAGCAAAGAAGATGATATTGCTTATGTGAGATTCGCTTCCGTATTTATGGAGTTTGAGACGAAAAAAGACTTCAAATGAATATTAGAATAAGAAAAAAAACAAGACCTAGTCTTGTTTTTTTATAATTTTCGAGTGCCTGAGCAAATCTTAGGTCATTCATGGTTTAGATCTTTTATTCTCTTGGAGTTTTTTGAGTGATATTTTTTCCATTTTTCGTTTTCCTGGTTTAATGGTATTAATATGCCATTTTCCTACTTTTATTCTATGTAGTCTGGATATCTTGTATCATAATGCTCACAGGAGACGTCTAATATGGCGATTTTTTCACTCGTTAAGCGTAATTACTGCATAGTGTTTGTCGTGTATTCTTTTGTATGAAACGGAGACGCATTTAAGAAAATCAGTAGTAACACTGTCTTGCTCTTCAACTTGTTCCCCTTCTGAAGTAACGTACATTCATTTACGCATTTTTTTGATATCATTAGATCTGAGTGGTTTATCGATAGTTACTTCATACACTTTATGGACATCATGAAAAGGATTTTCATAGTAATCAACTAGCTTACTTTCGTTTGTGAGCAGGAGAAGACCAGTACTGTACTTATCTAGCCTTCCGATATACCAAAAGTCATTTAGTCGACTTTTAGGAAGCAGTTCATAGATGATCTTATTGTGCTGATCATCTTTTGAGCACACATATCACTTAGGTTTATTGAAAAGAACAAGTTTGGGAGCAAATCAAGGAAGGTATTTAACGGTCTCTACAAATTCTCCCTGTTTTGGGAGTTTAATAAGAATGGTATCTCAAATCTTTACCTCAACCTTAAAATCTTCTACCAAGACATCATTGAGATAAACAACTTTATCTTGAAGCATATCATCGTATTCTCTTCTTGTTACTTGTTTAGATTTTTGAAAATAGGTGTACAAAAGCATTTACATTGTTTTTTGTCGCTATATTGAGTACTATAGCATATAATTAAAAAAAAGTTAACTGATAATATTAATAATTTTACTTTTGTAAAGTACTAATGGGAGGAAACCGATGACATGAACATTATACCAAAAAGGCAAAAAAAGAAGGATATCTTGCAAGAAGTGCTTATAAGCTTATGGAAATAGATGAGAAATATAAATTGTTTGATCAAGCATCAACAGTATTAGATATATGATGCGCACCTTGATCTTGGCTGCAATACACAAACCAGCAATTAGCTAAAAAGCATGATGCTAAGATTATGTGATTCGATCTTAAGCCAGTACA
>JAHDCT010000122.1 GCA_020629735.1 bacterium
CTCCTCTTAAAATCGCATATCTATGTATGATTCTTGTGGCTACTAATCATTGATTAATTCATCATAAGCTCTGACTCACTATCTTCTTTCCATATCATTCTTTTTCTAATTGACTTAGCAGTTCATCACTATCAAATGTTTCGTCAACTTCTTTCATTCTTTCTGCAATTGCTCTTAATCAAGATTCTAGTCAACCAACTAGTCATCGTGAAACAAGTCAGGTAAAAGCATCTCATGATCTCGGTTTTTCATCATTACATCTTAATCAAATGACGAGTACATCTCCGTATTTCTTTTGTAGTTCTGCCATTTCATCAATGACATCAAACATCTGCTCCATGGTTAAAGCACTACAAGGTCATAGAATAACTAAAACTTTTTCGGATGATCAGTGAACAATTTCTTGAACAACACATCTCGATTTTACAACAAAGGCTTTCTCTTCCTCTGAAACGTTACATCATGGAAGTTGATTTAGCTCCTCTTCATTCATTAGAGCTCCCCTCTTACTTTCTAAACTATCAGCACTCATTACCATCTTTACAGCTATAAAACATAAAAAAAATCCCTCCATATTGCTATGGAGAGATGAATAGTCCTAGTATTAGATATAATTTAATTACCCAACACAAAAGCTATCTCCCCATTGCTGGAAGAAAAAATAGCTATAGAACCATGTAGTTTGGTGTGTTGTCGTAATCATTAAGAATATTTTTCTAAACTTGATCTGTGATGAAACCATATGAGAATTATTTTCATATACAAGTGAATTTTTGTCTTTTTCTCTTAACAACACTTTTTCCGTATTCTAAAGCCATTTTCCTTCTCCTTTCCTACAACATTCAGATTCATTCCAGCATTCTTTGCAGGCATCAATATCAATATTGGCTCAACACTGACTCTGGATGAAATTGAACAGAATATATTTTTGGTCACTTGAGTACGTCTATATATCCATCTTGTCATAGCACTGTTGCAGAAACGTTATTTTTTATTCCCTCTCATTGAGAAACTACACCAAAACTGTTGTAGTATCACATTTGATATACTGTTCCGAAGAAATCAATTGGTAACTGTGTTCATTGAGTGACCTCGTTTTTCTTTTCTATCGTATATCACAATGCCTTACAGAGTAACTGATGACCCAAGCAGATACCAAATAAAGGAATACCTTTTTGTAAAAGATTACGTAATAGATCAACTGTTGCCTGCATCTCATTTGGATTTCCTGGCCCTGGTCATATGCACACCATATCAACATCTTTTAGCTTCTTATATAGACTTTCACTATCGAGATTATTGCAGGTATCACGAGGTAATATTGTACACGTAATATCGAGAGAACGAAGCATATGGACTATTAAATATACAAAATCATCTTCATTATCGATCAGCAAGCAATGCTTTCATCATGCGGATTGATGCGCCTCTTGCTTCTTTACAAGAAACTGGGAAAGATCCTTATTTCTCGAAGCTAGTAATTCCTGTATACGATCTGTTTTGAGGAGAGCTTGGTAGTTTTCTTGAAGTCCTTTTTGCATCCCTCATTCTAATAGGTTAATCATTCACTGTGCTTTCAGTCTAGTTTCTAATGCTTCTTTCTCTGGGTCCGAATCAACTACAATACTTGCTCAAGCACGCACTTTTGCTGTTCACTGAAGATCGATTTCTGCGGTACGAATCGTTATGCAAGAATTAAGATTTCCATTTTCTCTCACCATCAATGCTGTTCCATAGTATCTCCTTGGTGTTTTTTCATAACGAGCAATCAATCTACATGCGTTCTCGATTGGTCATCACGTTAAGGTTGCTGCATAGAGTGACAAACGTATTGCTTCCTGTATTGAACAGGTCATTTTTCAGCATAAGGTATACTCTGTATGAATGACTGTTGATGTCTCTTTAAGAAAGGGTCATTTAATCGATCATCCTGCATCACATATACGAGCCATCATTTTAAGTTCTTCATCTAAGACCTTATGAAGCTCATAGATTTCTTTTGGGTCCTGTAAAAATCCTTCTAGTTCAGAAATATTTTTCTTTGCGAGTGTTCCAGAAATTGGATTCATTTGTGCGATTCAGTCATCTATACGCAGATGTGTTTCTGGGCTAGCTCATATAAAATACTTTTCTCCTGTAAAAAAAAGAAAGGTCATATACGCATATGGTTCTCCTTCTAAGAGACGACCGTATATATCAAGAGCCTTTCAATGAGTAAGGTCTCATACCTCCATCTTAAATTCTCTTGAAAGCACAAAATTACACCCTGCTCACTCTTTTATCTCCTGAATAATTTGCGAGACAAGATCAGCGTAGGTCTCGTCGTCTATATCAACTTCTATTTTTCTATCTTTGGCTGTATATATTTGAGCGTGTTGTTTTACTTCTTCAAGGGATATATTTTGCGCTGATTCAATTGCTAAGGCAATAATTGGTAAATCATCACCTTGGTACTCGTACCCCTTCTCTTTAATTTGAGAATAAGGAAGTAAAGAAACCGAATTATCAGGAATCTCATCAATGTATTCGTAATCATTGATTTTTCCTTTATAGAAGGTTATCTCTCATCAGGTCTTTACAAGACAAAATGGAGATAAGAAATTATTATTTTGTAACATCTTTCAGCATTAATGAATAAATTTTGAATTGTTTTTTCTCTACCTCTTACTCTTTCTTTCAGTGCTTGAGATCATGATATTTATGAACAAACGATGTTCAGATAAGTACTCCATCATAGTATCATGTATACTTTTGAGTTTCTTTTATTTCGTTCACTCAAGAAAAAGCGAACATATGATTTTTCTTGAATTGTTCTGCATATTTCTGAGCAAAGCGCATATGTTTTGATATATCTATTTCCATTGTTGAGAGATTCCTTGCATTCACTCAGATTCATACCTTTTTACTCAAGTCGTTTTTTTCACACACATCAAATAGGTGAACTAGATCTTCTTCATTATCTACTTCAATTATCGGGTATATATTTCTGTCTAAACAATGATGCACATACTCAAGGCACTCAACTTCACTAAGTATTTTCACAAGCAACAAGAGAGCGTCATATCAATAATAAAAAGCTCATTCGATTTGTCTTTTTTCTTTTACAAATTCTTTAAAAAGAACCAATTTTTTTTGCTCCTTAGCGATTTCTATACGACGAATATCTCAAGAGAAATAGGTCTGATCAATGAGTATCGAATAGGCGCATATCTCAAGTTGACTATGATATCGTCCCATAAGATCCTTAGCAGAAACTTCCTTGCTAAGATCGTATGTCGGTGATGCTAATTTTACCTCTGCGAGTACTTTTGCTTTTTTTCAGGAAAACGTTTCCCTAAAAGCTTTTCAATTTGAGGTGCTAGATGTTAGCTCTTTATTCTTATGAGCAATAATATCATGCAATGAAACCATCTTATAACTGGCGCTAGATAAAATATATTATTTTCTAATTAGACTACGACTAAAGGTCTTTAGGAGCTGAGATACCTTTCTTTCGTCTTTCACTCCTCACTCC
>JAHDCT010000123.1:0-2386 GCA_020629735.1 bacterium
CATACTCTCCTGCCAATCCTCCTGTTTCATCGAAGAGTACTGTAACTATATCTTCATTTTGATATTGAATATTACTTGTCGTTCCAAACAAGTCTCCATACTGATTGATAATACACATTGTTTTGTTCAATGCATTAGCGGCATTAGATACATTAGTAATTCCTGCTTTTTCTGATAAGTAGTGAAGGTCTGGGTTAGAGTATACTTCATCTCTAATAGGTGAATTAAGTGCCATGATTGTTGAATATGTACTTCCTACATGTCCTTTCATATCAGGGCATATCAGATAATCAGGATTTTCATTGTCATGCCCTAACCCATTAATGTGTCCAAGTTCGTGAGCTAGTGAATGATCTCCATTTGTAAGTGCCTCTGCTCTAATTATTATATAACTTAAGGCTGGTGCGAATCCTGATGCTATAGATGGAACGGTTGCAATTCCGTTTTTAACTTGTGGTGGTGTTCCGCTGTCCAAGTTTTCTACGATCAAGCATACAACATCTGGTTTATAAATAGACCTACTACTAATAATTGAACTAAATGCTCCTGTTCCTGTCTGGAGCATTCCTAATAAAGTATAGGCGTCTGTGGTTGATTCATCATAAGAGTTAGACGTCAATGAATTACCCTGCATATTAAATGAATGTATAACCCCACTATTATAAAGCATTTCATTAGTTGTTGCTATTTCATCAAGTATAATACTTGTATTTGATGGGATATTACCACCTAGATATGCTTCTGCATTTGGCGTAATGTAAAATCTTACATCCACTTCAATTGCATTACAACTAACACAACCACCACAGATAAAATTATTTGTTAGAGCAGACGAGCGTTGTGTATTTTGATTTTGTATTTGAACAGCACAACTAGAATGTTTTTGTGCTTTAAGTAAAAATGAAATACTAAGGCAAATAACAATAATGGTTGTTCTCATGATTGTATTAATTAAGATTACTTTGTTTTCTAATCGCAATTTATGAATATTTATACTGAACAAAGAATTGTTGCTTTGTTATTGACCACCATTTTTGCTATAGTATTTTCATTAGTATTCCCCCTTGTATATAACCATTCAGAACAATTCACTAATAATCACTTTAAGACAATTTTAGACCAAGACTCTAAACATCAAATAAGAGGCTCTGTACTTGAAAGAGTATGCATACAGAATTCGGAATGTGGTATTGTTCAAAACTGTATCAAAAGGTCTGGTTCTATTTCCTTAACTGATCAATTAGGCACTCCCTATAGGAGTAATTTAATAGAAAGTGCCTCCATTAAAAGGTTAGAGCAATGTCAAAGTAATCCGGAAACACCGATGTCTTCAACTGGTCTTATTAATAATATTGATTATTCACATAGCAATTTTGGATGGATAGCGGAATGTCATAATTTTATTTGTCGTCTGAAATAAGAAATGTGAAATCAATTATCACAAATTTTCGGAAGCTCAATAACTGCAAGTTCAAATCCATCAAGTGTATTTTTGCGAATCATCTCATAGAGCTTATTAATTTCTACTTCTCTAAAGAATTGTAGTATATCTTCTTTCTCTTTCTTATTCATAACTATCGAGTATAAAGAACTCGCAAAAGCAAACTCGTTCTTATACTAATGTGATAAACTCAAGACCCGTAACCCCTTAAGCCTGTTGAAACGAAAACTTTTTATAGTAAGAGGCTTTTCTTGCATTTACCCTTATGCGTAATCTCGTCAGACGGCTTCCCCCTTTGATAGCCTTTACCCTACTCGATGGGTTATATTTTTTGGGGCTTCTTCTTATTGTATCAATCGAGTTTTCATATGTAGTTCGCTTCGCTCTTTTCATTGATTCCATTCTCAATTAAAAAGCAAGGTGAAGCCGACTTTTTCTCCGCCCAGTAATCCGTAAAAAGTCTCTTCCACCCTATGCCTGATATTCTTCTTTTTCTTTCCTCAGTAAGCGTTTCTTTTTTTGCGATTTCAGGATATTTGTATTGCTTTTTTATTTCGCCGATTGATGTGCAATAAGCGAAGCCTCCTCGGCAACGAACCGAGGGAGTTGTAGGCTTCTTTCTTATCTCTTAATTCCATCATAAGATGAAATTACTTACATGCAAGCTCAAACAGCGTTTTGAGCGAATCGGCTCTCAGGACGGTAAAGGCTTAGATGCTCTTGTCGTTGTAAAATACTTTGATCCCTGTGGTTATACAACATGGTATGCTACAGAATACGATCCAGTAACTGAAATATTTTTTGGTTTTGTTCATTCTGGCTCTTCAGAATGGGGATCATTTTCACTCGAAGAATTTCTTTCATTTAATGCAACTGCCAAGTTCAATAGAAAACGACTTGGTCTTGGCATAGAAAGAGATTTGCATTGTGGCGAAATAACTCTTC
>JAHDCT010000123.1:2396-3479 GCA_020629735.1 bacterium
TGATCTCATTTCTTTTCTCCTATCTGATTAAGTACGTCTATCATTTACTTTTCTCCTATTAACTATGAACACTTCAAAAACTGGCATCGATCAAAAACAATGGATAGTCATTTATAATGGTAACTGCATTAACACATACTATCATTCGGAAAAAACAAACACAAGTAAAGACATATCTGAATATGTAGTTCTAGGTTTTCCTTATGGGAATTCAATGAACGAAGCTGAGCAACATCTCATAACTCATTTACTACTGTATAACTACACCGAAAATCAAATAGATGAGCTTCTTTCTGATGCATGGTATTACCCTATTAGCTGAGCATCATTAACGAGGGTAGCCATTTTTGGCTACCCTCCTTCTCTTTAATTTTTTTCTTATGAAAACTTCACCAACCAGTTTCGATAAATCACAACCACTTGACACAAATCTACCTCATTGTAATAATGTCTGCAGAGAGAAATCTCAAACAGTTCTTTCAAAGCAGCACAATTTTATTACACAGAAAAAACGTGGTATGAAAACTAAACAAGATATTTATGAGCGAGCTACTTCTAAAATTATTAAACTTCTTGAAGAAGGTACTGTTGCTTGGCGACGTACCTGGGGAATTTATGGGGCAGCTCGAAACTTTCAATCAGGGCATACCTATACTGGGGTCAATATGCTCTTTCTCAATTTCTTTAGTCCTCATCCGATTCCTTTGTATCTCACTTTTAATCAAATAAGAAAGTTGAAAGGAAAAGTTATAAAAGGATCAGAAGCAGAGTATGTATATTTTTACACTGGGTATTACAAAGATGATAATGGTAAAAGAATCTCAGAAGAAGACGCAAATTCAGGAAAGTACGATTTTAAGGCTCTTACACCTGTGCGTTTTCTAAAATGCTACCCAGTATTCAATATTGAACAAACCGAAGGCATAGAGTGGGAAAAGCCTGCTCCTGTCGATCGACCTACCTATTGAAATTTGTGAAAATGTTCTCAATTCAATGAGTGATAAACCTCTTTTTAAAACGATAGATGCTAACAGAGCTTTCTATATGCCTGATGAAGATTTTATCAATGTACCTGATATAAAG
>JAHDCT010000124.1 GCA_020629735.1 bacterium
GCTATAAATTCTTCGTAGTAGACAAAATCTATTAGCGATTCATATTTCTTAATGTACTCTTCTTTTGTCTACTTACGGTCCTTAATACAATAAGATTGATTAACTAATCACGTACATAGTATACAGTTACTACACCCGACGCAATCACTACAGAACCGTAAGTCATATCCGTCTAATATAAACTTTGAGTAATATATATTCTGAGAGTTCATAACTCACACTGAAGAATAGATGTTTTCACAATTATTGAAACAACTCAATGAATTGAAAACATTGTTACAATTTTCTTTAACATGGTATGAGTAAAAAACATTTTCTACACCCATTACACATGCAAAACTTAAGTATATGTTTTTGGCCATATAACTCACATCGCTATAATCTGCATTTTCAGCTTCTTCGTTTATCAACTCTGGAATAGGAATTGCTTTAAACAAAGATTGGTATTGGGTAAATATAGATTGAGATGGGTTAATATCTCTCCCATATTTCAAATATTCATCATTATTCTGAGAAAACACTTTACCAGAAACCAACGAACCGGTTCTTTCAGAGACTGGGTATCTCGAAATAACACCTTTGTTTTTATGCAGAACTAGAGGTATCCAACTGCATATCTCCATCACGAAGTCTCTCCGTGGTGTCATTTTTCTCTTCTCTTGTATTTTCTGCTGCCGATATTCAATTCTAGACAAATCTCTCTAGTTAGGAATAAATCATACTATAAAATATATAACAAACAGATTTCTATTTACAATGTAAGCCTTATTTCTTTGAATTTACTTTGCCTGAGAACCAAAAATTACTTGCTACAATATACAACAACTGTACTCCTACGCATACTTTCTTATATAATTACAATTATCTGTCTTAATTCCATATCCCCAAAGTATTTCTCATTTACCTAGGATATTCTTGTAAATACTTTACTTTGTAAGCCGAAACGATATGAAAAATGCGTATAGTATTATAACTTATCAAGACGAATATAAACATGATCTAGTTAACATGATACTCAACGTTTACGAAGATGAGCTTTGATTTACGTGATATGAAAGACCTGATATTTATTATATTAGTACTCATTACTTAAGAGATCCATCAAATCATTTTCGAATTGTTCTAGATAAGAAAAAAGAACTTATCTGATGTGTTGCTGTACAAAAGAAAAATGAAAAGTTGGTTTATCTGAGAAGGATGGTGCTTAAAAAAGAATTTAGAGGAAAAGGTATTTGAGTAAGCATGCTACAAACTGCTCTTACCTTTGCAAAAAAGAAATGATACAAGGAAATATACGCTTGAACAGTAAAGGAAAACAAAACAGCTATTTCTTTTTATACACGTCAATGATTTGAACCAATAGATCATGCTCCACATGACATCACGGCAGCAAAAGAACATATTTGTCTCAAATTTAATCTTTAATCAATAAAAATTTCAGAATTATCCTATTAGAGTAATTTTATTTATATCAAGTATGTTATTTTATGATCTCTCTACTTACTTTTCTTTACTGAACAGCGTGAATTATCACCTTTGTAGGTTATTTTCCAACCATCAAAGACCTTTGGCAATGAAAACCTAGTGCTAATTTATCATCATATTGAATGCGGACTTTTACGATGTTTATAACATTTCTCTATGCTCTATTGGTTAATGGAGATATCATGTTTATTGTGGTAGCATGACTGCAGCTTCTAGCCTGTATGCTTATCTTTCTGTTGCGTTTGAAAGTGGTTTAAGAAGTAAAGTAAGGAAACCTCTTTTTTACTTAAAAAAATAATAAGTTTGAAAGATCTCTAGGTGCTTAATAGCTCCATCTTTTGAATCAAGCCATTTTTTTCAAGCATGAAAATCTAACATCTACCTCACCAATAATAACGGTATTCTACTAATATAATGGCTATGAAAGACTTAATAATACTTTACACAAAGAGTTGAATCTATAAATTAACTTCACCATGAACACATAAAGAATTTACTATTAACCTTTTTTTATGAAACCACATCTAACAATCCTTTTTATAGCTCTTATTTTCTGTGGTGCATATTACTTTTTCTATAAAACACCTTTACATACAGAAACAGACACTATGCTAGATTCAAACAAGAGAATGACTCTTATGCTTGCTGCTCCGTCGGTTGATAACGAATACTATTCTGATCATTTCGATGAGATTGTTGATTTTCAAACGAACTATTTGAATCGCGTAATCAATGCATGATATGATGATATTTTCATTCTTGTTCCGACTGATGCGATACCCTACTACACTGCTGGCTTATCTCCTGATTATATTATCGAACGTGAGATGTATGACATTTGGATGAGAGACTTTAGTACGGTCAATCCTGATCAGCCAGTTCAGTTCACCTACACTGATGCTTCTATGAGTGAGAGACTCAGCCAAGAAACACAAAAAGCATTCAATACATTCGCTGCGGATGAAAACATCATATTTGAACAAACGAATTATATCTTAGATGGTGGAAACATTGTTGATAATTATCATGGGAAAGCGATCACTACGTCAAGATTTCTTGAAGATAATGACCTTGAGTACGGTGAAGCTAAGGAGATACTTAGCAAGCTCTTGAATGCAGAACAAATAGCTATCATTGATCCTGATGATGAGGTTCTCGCTCATGCAGATGGTATGGTGGCACGACTAGATGACAATGTACTCGCTGTGAATGACTACTCGTCACTCGACCCAGAGTTTCATAATATAATTATGGACGAATTACGTACTAGCTTCCCTGAGATAAAGATCATCACCGTACCTGTCGATTTCGATGAAGATGGAGGACTTGATACAAGCAGATGAATTAATTCTGCTTGTGGTATTCATTTGAATCTCGTTGCTACGCATACTACCCTCTATGTACCTACATTCAACTCTCCTCATGATTCAGTAGTTCTTGATATCATAAAAAAAAATACCTCCAAACATGTTGTAGAAATCGATGCTACAGGTGTTTGCGCTTTTTGATGATCGGTAAGATGTTTGACCTGGCAAAGAACTAATTACGAATAAAAATTAAACTTTTTATTTATAAAAAAATTACTTGAGCAGAACAATGTGAATTAAAATTATGATAACTAATCGTAACATATCATACAGTAACATACTCTTTTCGGTGACAAATATATCTCTTAAAACTTTTACAAATTGTAAAATATCAGAAAATAATTACATTTGAGGCTATGAATAGGTTACTATGAATCATATCAGCGATAATATACTTTTTCACTGCACAATTAACTGTGCATGCTTTCGCTATGCATCCAGCATGACATTGAGATAGTGAACATCATCATGCAGCATCACAACCAGACTGCTGACATCCTCAAGCATCACACGATCATAATGACCATGCAGACGATTCTCATCATAAAAACCATGATGATCATTG
>JAHDCT010000125.1 GCA_020629735.1 bacterium
AGTGCAATAAGAACTGAACAATGGTCTCAATCAATTCCGTATTCTGCGTTTGTATATCACGCATTCTTAATCACGTTTCTTACTACTGTCTGTACGTCGATTGTTGCTTTTGTCGTAACTTCTCCTGCTACTACTACTAGACCTGTTGTTGTTAGACATTCGCATGCTACTCTTGATTCTGGATCTTGCTCGAGCATGGCATCGAGTACTCCGTCTGAAATCTGATCACATAGTTTGTCTGGATGTCCTTCTGACACTGATTCAGAAGTAATAAATTGCACTCTTGTCATGGGTAAAAATAAGTTATAAAAAAACTTCCCTTTCGGAAAGATTCTTTCTCACATAAAAAAGCCGTACTAGTTTTTCACAAAGCTTGAGTGAGAGGTATCTTTCCTCTGTCTATGACAGTGGTAGGAAGAAGCACCCTTGATTGGGTTGCTGGGATAGTCATCGAGCCTAGTCTCTCTTATCCACTCTAGATATCGTCTATTTACCCGACGCTTCGGAATCTACGATGGCCCATCTATAGTGACTTTTATTCTTTTTTCAAGATAGTTTTAGCTCATCATTTCTTTTGCTTCATCAACTGTAATAATTGTAGCAACTTCTTTAATTTTTCTTAATCCATCTGCATGATTCTTGAGTGTTGTAGCTGCAGAAGCTTCATCCACTACAAATAGATCTGCTTTAAATTTTCTTGAGGCTTTCTGAATTGCTGACTGTAAGCACTGATTGGTCCAACCTCAAAGAAATATTAGTTGATTTCTTTTTTGTTGCATAATAAATCTGACTAATCTCTCATCATCCAAACAATTTGTTGCGGTTGACTCGAATGTCGGGAATCTTTTTGCTACTTTTCATAACAGTTCGCCAATTAGTGAATCATTCCATTTTTTTCCTCTATACCTCTTATGACTTTGATCTATAAACAATGATATTGCTCAAGGAATATTCTTTTTTTCTCATAACACAAAAAGATCAGCTATTACTGTTCTTACACTACCTTGAGTGAAGTCGAAGTTGTAATCTAAGAATAGCTGAGATTTTTCATGTAAAAACCTATTTTGAGGATGCACTCATATAAGCATTGGCCTCTTTTGCCTCTTTATTATGATTTTTTTATAGATAAATTCTTTATTTGACCATATAACAAAAACCTATATAATTACTTTTTTACAATATGTCAATATCATGCAATTCTCTCTCTGATGATTTCTTTTTCCATGAATTAGTCTTTTTCGTGAAAGAACTTGACTTTGATTTATCATTATTGCCCTACATATTCTCTTATTATTTTTATCAGCGTACGTTGTTCCAGATCTCCATGTTTTTCAGCAAAGTCTTGTAAACTTTCCTTTAGAACAACACTATCTCATTAACCTTTTTTATAGCTATCCTTTCTTTTTTGGAGTAATGGGTATTCTTCTTTTAAGTAAAATAATTGTGTGATTTGAGTCTAAAAGCGTATGGTCGAAAACACAAATTGTGTCATGAATTGTTATGAATGTCGTTTTTTTAGTTCTTATTCTCACTAACCCTGTCTGGTTTTATGCCTGACATTGAGCCTGATATTGATTCAAGGAAGATCAACGCATTTACAACAACGTCGTTGAACAAGCAAAAACTATGGACCTCGTTGCTCCCCTACCACAAGAAGATGATTTCTCACTTCCGCTGTTTGTAAAAACACCAGAACTAGCACTTATTTATCTTTCCAAACGTCATCTTCTCAATGAACAGCAGGAGTTTAGTCATATTCTTTATGAATTTGAGTATCTCTCAAAAGATCAAAAAGTAGGAAACCTTCTTGCGTATTTTGATTTGGAAACTCAAGAGATTTCATCACTTGTTAGCCTTGTCGATTGAGAAAGCACCTTACTTCTTTGATCATGAGATATTGAGACGCTTGAGAAACAGTATCTTGACAGTAAAGCTGACAAACTTTGGTTTTGGGAAAGACATCAAGAATTAATTAAAAAACACGCTGATTCCTAAACCCTTTCCTTCACTATATGCGAAGCAACTTTTTTAATATTCATACCATTTTCATGTTGTAGTCAACAAACACACCCATGAATCACATGAGGATCAGATCAGCAACAGACTGAAATTCTTTTGATGAATGGATACTTTGCTAAAATACGTTTAAATCGTACTGGATACGGTTCTTCTACATACTCTAAATACTCTGCTCAGAACTGACTTACCCCATTTCATCATTTCTCCTTAGGTTTTTGATAGGCATTATTTGGATACAGAATTGAAAATCTTTGTTTAAAGGTTTCACCATATTCACCATCAGTACTTGCCGTCTCAATTGCTTTTTCGTAATGATCTCTATGCGTTCAACAATTCAATCCATAGGTTCTCACTCCTTCTCAAGGACAGAGAGCGTCTACTTGTTGGATTGCTTCGGCTAATGGTATTCATCATTCTTGAGTTCTAAAGTCATAGGTCTCAGGATCTGGAATCATGACACCATAGTCATCATTTCCAATTCATACGAAAGAACAATCAAATGGGATATTTCTTTCATTACATAGATTTGCGACGGCAGCCACCTCGTTTACAGTAGTTGCAGCTTCCATCCATACATGAAATATTTTCCCTTCTTCGATCCATTGTTGAGCTTGATTGATGGTTGATGTCCATGCTTCGGTAAAATATTCAACTGACTCTTTTTTTGGCATTTCAACTTCAAACATAGGTCATATATTCATTCATACGGTAGATCTTGTTTCTTCTTCTATAAACCCATCTTCCTTCATTCTTGTGAGAATTTCGTCGGTGATTTGCAAACACCAAGCTATATTTTCTTCTGTTTTTCTTACTATTTTTTCAGCTCATCATTCTCCATCAGCAACCTCTCTCACTGCAGTTGGTCCTGCACGAAATGAATGCGGAGCAAATATGTTTGCTCATGCCTTTCTATATTGATTATTAATTTTCAACACTTCAGCAATAGCTCGCTCTTTTTCTAGAAAAAAGGCTGCATACGATCCATACTTTTTTTCAGCCCTTGCGATTTTCTTAAGTGCGTTGAGAATATCTTGCCACTTGTTTCAAAAACCTATATCTCCGAGCTCACCCATAAAGGTCGCGATCGTATCATGCTCTAGATAGGCACTCACTATCTTTCTTATTTTCTTTACTTCACCATCATCAATCCCTCACAATCATGCTAATTTTTTCAGCAAAGCAGATTCCAGTAAATTCGAACAATTATGCCCGATAATGTCGATTTTTTGTGTTTCTCTTAATACGGTCATATTTTTGTACGATAAAAAAAATTTTCTCCAGAAAGAAAATTTGCTTGTTCAATAAAGTGAATACCTAGAAGCAACATCTTTCCT
>JAHDCT010000126.1:0-1649 GCA_020629735.1 bacterium
AGAAGTTGTATCATTAGGAATGATATAATTAAGTACATCTTTAGGATCTGATCAAACTTGTCCTCGATCCTGTGCAAGAACGCTTGCTCATGAGAAAAGGAAGAAAATTAGGATACCTACACGAACAAATTTCTTCATACTTGCTTTCTAATAAAAAAGAATAAACCTCGCTACAATAAGTATATCATCACAACGCCATATTGCAAATTTTTAGGAGCATCGGAAAAATTAAAGGATAAAATAAATCGTTTTTTTTATTTTTCACAGTTCCTCTAAAAAGCGTAAATAAATCAGTTCATTTTTAGTACATTATATGCTAAATGATATTGTTAAAAATTCGAGTTATTCAGAGCTTTCTTAACTAAGAAATTTGCAAATAGAAAAAAGCGCCCATATACTCTAAATACAATAAAAGGATACAACATAAGATGCGCAAAAAAGATTTTTATTCACCTAGAAAAAAATACTTCATGGATAGGTTCGTCTCATTAGTCTGACAAATCAATCTAAAAAATATCATACGAAAAGTTTGTTGATTTTTTGTATTTTTCATTGTTCTCTTTTTTATTCTGTGACGAGAAGAAGTACCTATAGAACATACATCTGATCATCACCCAGAACCATTTAGTTTATTTCATACGCACAAAAAAGATTTCTGAGAAACAAATACAGATCCAGTTCAAGATCCACTTAAAGATTTTGATTCAGGGACGCTACAAGAATTACTAGATTGAACACACTGAAGCGCCGAAAACGATGCCACATTTCAACGTCGTTTCGATCTTATATGCACCTACTATAAAGATATTTGCGGAATAACAGATTGGCAAGCTCAATATACCATAAAAGATAAATACATCTACCAAGTACTTATGATATTTCTCATAAAGAAAATAGACGAAAATAGAAAATTAGCAACAAACCAAAATCTGCGTCAAACCATGTCAAGCATTCACATGAAAAAAAGTGAAACAGCAAGAAGATGAAGCGCAGGAACAACACACGCAAAAATGAACACACAAAAAATATCATGATATCAAGAATTCTTTGAAGTATTTACCCATGAAGTAGCAGGTCATATACACGACTTGTGAGTAGTTGATGACCCATATTCAGCAAGCTTACATCCTAAATATACAGAATTTTGACAAATAAAGTTTTGACTTAATGATCGATCATTAAAATTCTACGAAATATCTCGATTAGATGAAAAAACAAGAAGAGCTGATGCTAGTTATGAAGATTTTATAAGTTGATATGCAATGAAAAACACTTTCGAAGAAATGGCAGAATTTACAAACGCTTGGATAAATCATCATAGCTTATTGCAAAGATTAAGTCAACAAAATGATAAAATCGCTAAGAAATATCAATTATTTCAACAGTTATTCTGAGATCGATACTTGCAAGAAGATAGCCAAAGTCTAAAATACTTCGATTCATCGCAAAGAGTCTTTGATACAACAAAACCTCGAAGAACGTAATCTACTTTCAAAAAACTTACAAAGAAAAAGCATAATTTTTAGCTTTTCTTTTTTGGCTACATAAGTAATCTGTCACAATATCTAATAAGATAATTTTTGATATCAGCTTCACCCATGACATTCACTTTACCTGATAGTTCATCTATTGAACTTGAATTAACTAGT
>JAHDCT010000126.1:1659-3308 GCA_020629735.1 bacterium
TAGCTTTTCTTTTTTGGCTAGATGTATAATCTGTCGGAATATCACTATGATAATTTTTGACATCACCTTTACTCATGACATTCACCTTACCAGATAGTTCAGCTATTGAACTTGAACTAACTAGTATCACTGATGAACAGTGACTAAAAGATTTTTATGCAAAGTATTTAGGAAAAAAATGAAGCATTAATCTCCTCTTTAAAGATCTAAAAGATCTCGAACCAGAACAAAAGAAGGAACAAGGACAAAAAATCAAAGAGCTCTTTAGTTCTATTCAAAGTCACTTCTTTAAAAAACAAGATCAAATAAAGAAAGAATACTGGAATGAGCAGCTCGCAAAAGAAATTATTGATATATCGACTCCTCATAATCCACTTGAACAAGGAACAGCAAACCTACAAAACAAACTCAGAAGAAAAGTTGAAAATATTTTCCAATGAATGTGATTTCACATAGAATACGGACATGACTTAGTTAATTGATTCGAAAATTTCACCAGCGTAAATATCCCATTGAGTCATCCTGCAACAGAAATGCATGATACTTTATATGTAAAAAATCCTGACCAAGAATCAGAGGAGAAACTCTTGCTAAGAACACATACATCAGCTCACCAGAATATGCTTATCAAAAAATATGGACCAAACTGTAAGTTCATAGTACCAGGAAAAGTATATAGAAATGAAAACATGGATGCTTCACATGACGTTGCTTTCTGGCAAGTAGAATGAGTAGTTATTGATAAAGGTATCTCAATCTGACACTTTAAAGGTATGATAGAAGAGATTCTAAAAGCAATTCTAGAAACTGATAAAATCGAACTTAGACTAAGACCAGCATATTTCCCTTTCGTAGAACCAGGTTTCGAAATCGATGCAAAATATGAAATCGGTGGTAAAGTGAAATGGCTAGAAATTCTTGGTGCATGAATGATACATCCTCATGTACTCGAATTAGCTTGAGTTGATCCAAACGAATACAGTTGATTCGCATTCTGATTAGGAATGTCGAGACTCGTGGCGATCAGATACGGAATTGGAGACATTAGACTCATGACAAATGGTGATTTAAGATTTCTTCATTCTTTTCAAAACCAATAGATCTAAGATTTTATAAGTAAGCAAATCAAAAAACTTCTCATACAAACGTACGAGAAGTTTTCTTATTTTAAGCATATTAATTTAAGTTGTTCATCACACCGTAAGAGTTTCTCAGTCATTACCAACTGTAAGATCCACCCACTCAAATCAAGAAGTATCAGATCATCACGTTACTCCTCATCAAAACGTTGATCATCAACTTGTACCTTCAGTTTGATCTCACGGTCATCAAGCCTCCTCACAAGCTGGAGCAGCTCAGTTACCAGTACTTAAGAAAGCCTCAAGTGTGGAAACAACATAGTATGAGAAAATGAGTCACAAGTTTCTATTCATTTCTGATGAAGAATTAAAATCTCCATTCAAGTCATCTAAAAGAATAGTGTATATATAATTCACATCTGCTGAATCCATACCAAAGTAATCAACAAGTATTCTCTCAAAGATTTCAAACGCCTCACCAAAAGTAACAAATCATGTTCCATTAGCAGCAAAGAAAACATCTCAGTTAGCAGGGAAGTTTTGGAAAATTCCTCTACTCTGCAAATCTAA
>JAHDCT010000127.1 GCA_020629735.1 bacterium
AGTAACAAAGTATACATACTCACCGTCAATTTCCGTTCCATTACATGCATCTAAGTCTCACATTCACGCTACATATTCCCAATCAGAAACGTATGTACCATCTGGTTGCGTATTTTGAATTTCTACGCTTTTTCCTCTATATTCACAATCTGATCCTGTTCTTATTGCATCTGAAAGCTGGTAACTTGGACTGTATGTACCGTCTTTGGAATACATAATTTTAAACCCATCCTGCGCAAATCATACATGGACAATATCATCACCATCTAACTGGGCAATCAATTCTGCTGGTACACCATGGTAATGATATTCACCAGTTGGTTGTACATGAGCATGGTTATGATCTAATCCAAGGTCAGTCATATCTTGGAGAGCTTCTATCTTATATTGTTCTCCTGTACTACACTCAACACGCTCAGCTGTTTCTGGTTCAAACTTCACACCATTAATAGCCACTCCTGGCTCCCTTGCCCATTCTTCATTCCCTTCATACTCTCCATCTACTGGCATTTCGTATGACTTATCTTGCGCTGAAATTTCATTTGGATTTCCAGCATTAGGAAAGTCTCATGTATCATGGTTTGGTAAGGCATTTGATTCTAATACACGAGTTGATTGACCTACCCTTACCGTTACCTGAGTTCCATATTCTACATCTGAGATTGTATAAGATCATAGATAGTCATTACTATAGTTACTTCATTCAATGTCGTCAGACCCATTCATTTCATTTTCATCAACTTCCTCTCCTGCTAAGTTTGACGATAGAGTTTCAACTATATACTGCACACGTTCATTCGTTGAGTATTTTGCAGAAAAGCTTTCTAAGACTTCAAGCACTTCCTCACGAAAATCCTCTCCTCTTTGGTCAATCATGTTTTCTAAAACGGTTGTTGCTTTGTCTAATTTTGCTACTAAGCTCGCACTTGGCGTAAATGCATAAGCAACATGTACTAAAGCTAATACACCAAACACTAATCGGGTTACATATTTCATCATGTTAACAGAAGGAAAAAATAAAGAACTCTCTTCTCGGTTCGTTCACTGCGATCTAACTTTTTTTTATATCAGCGAATTACTTCGAATACCTAGATATTAAGAAACTACCTTAAATCTACCTTAACTGCTTTTCCTATCTTACACTTAAGGTAGTACTTCTTCCCGACTTCAAGCCAAAGAGAAGACCCGTTAATAGCATTGAATGCATTATCTTTTATATCAGATGATACACTCACTTGCTGAAACGATACCTTAATAAGATATCTCACCTCATTACCTTCCAAAAAAGCCTCTAATTCATCGTTATCAAACTCAAGCGTTTCTTTTTTATCATTGAGCAATTTTACTTCAGAAGTAAGTTGTTTTTTAAGTGACTGCAATCCTTTTACATCACTATTCAACTTTTCTGAATTCTCACCGCAAGAGAATAAAAGTAATACTAAGCCGACAAACGTTAAATAATTGGATGATTTCATTTCTTTTTTTATTTTTTATGATTAAGAAGAAACAAATCTATATATAAAAATATAGATTTGTCAATACGGATATATTCTTAATTTATTTTTTCAACTTTAACAGAACTAAACTAATGATAAATGCCAATAGCCCTGCACCTGCAAATGAAAGTGGCGTATTCATCAAATATGTAGCTCCATCACATGGGATGGCTGAATCGACTCCGCAAAGACCTGATCAAGCAACTTCTATAACTCCCTGTTCTAAAAGAAACTTGTATCCACTTAGTATCACTCAGATAATCGAGAGCCAAATAAGGTACAACCTACTTGAGCTAAATTCGTCTTTAATTAGAGCTAGTCCTGCAATCAATGCCATTGGGTACTGAGCAATTCTAATGTACCAACACATTTCACATGGCTTAATGGCACGCTCTGTGTCGAATAACACACCGTCTAAGATGTTTTGATAGAGGTCACCGTAGTACCCGTAATACAGTGAAAATACGATTCCTAAAAGACTTATGAGAAAAATTAATCGATACGCTTGTTTATTAGAAATTTTCATGTGCAATATTCTTTTAAAAATTTTTTTAAATGTAGGGTCCTATGTTTCGAAGTTGTTAAGATTCTTTTCTGTTCTGCCTTCTCTACTCGGTCTTACTATATTTAAGGATTAATCCACACGCAATCAAGGAAATATTTTTTACAATATATTGTCCAACCATCGTAAATGTAGGATGAGCTATCCCTTCTTCACATACTCAAAAACACAATTCTGGAGTGGTAAAAAACGGGAGAAAGGTCCCTGCCATATGGACCATAAACAACCAAAATCATACTTTCCTGAAAGCTTTTTTATGGAGAAAAAAAAATCACAGTACGACCTCCCAAATTCATAGAGCCGGATAAAATCGTTCAAATTCAATAAACGACGTTGACAAGTAAATCAACTCTTGTGATGGAGATCATCCTCACAACTTGAGTACTCAAAATAGTATATAAATCAGTGCCATGGACACCTGTATAAAGGTAATTATCCATGACTTAGTTATGACAATCTTCTTTGACATTATTTTAGAAAAGAAAACAAATTTTTTTTGTGAAATACACTCATCTCTGTTTAGAAACATGCTCCTTATACTCTTGCTTAGTTATTTTTCAATTGTTTCAAGTTATTTTCTTTATAAAAAAAACAGACTTACGTCTGCTTCTTTTGTGTCCTATCAGTTTTAATTAATTTATAGAAAGCTCACCATCTTCTCCATCTGGAATACCGTCATTATCACTGTCTAAATCAGCTGAATCTGGGCTACCATCACCATCCGAATCTCATCCATTTATTGCATTGTTCATTTCAACTATATCTGATATTCCATCGTTATCATCGTCTAGATCATGTCAGTTTGGTATTCCATCATTATCCACATCTCCATCACTATTATCTGGATATCCATCTTGATCAAGATCTCACCAAACTCTCTTTGGTGCAAGGTGTGACCTTCCTCTCTCTCCATCTTTCACTCATATATTTCATTCTGCATCACCAGAAGAACCTCTATCTCTTCAAATGCTGTCTGGTCAAGTCGGTGTAGCCCTCTCCTTCCTTTCTTTGTCCTCATCCATCTCCTCTTCTTCGTCCTCATCCATTTCCTCTTCCTCGTCCTCATCCATTTCCTCTTCTTCGTCCTCATCCATTTCCTCTTCTTCGTCCTCATCCATTTCCTCTTCTTCGTCCTCATCCATTTCCTCTTCTTCGTCCT
>JAHDCT010000128.1 GCA_020629735.1 bacterium
AATTCATTTCTTGCTTTTCCTGCATCTATATTAACAAAATGCGCTCTTCATTTTTGTGTCATTGGCATATTTGCCTGACCTGGGTAGATATTCTCGGATCTATACTTTGTTTCAAGTTGTTCTGCAGTTACAATTAGGTTTTCAAGGTCACCCATGAGTGTAGTTAGTCTTGTTGTCTCGTCACCTTTTAGGCTTTTTCTCTCTTGTAGCTCGTGTTTATAGCTTCTAAGATCGTTGATTGCTTTGTTTAAACTTTCGTACAATGGGTCAAAATCATCATGATCATATCATCACTTTGCTTCTTTAGCTTCTAAGGTTTTCGCTAGAATTGCCGAGGCAGTATATACCGTGCTAGCTATATACGAATATTTCTCTTGAGCTTCAGGAAATTTTGTAGGAACAGAAATATTATCTGATATATAATTATCAACCACTTTAGGCCTTTCATGCTCTTGAGAATTTGGAACTGAGATCATTTTAATGATACAAATAAACACAAATATTATACCACAAAATACGAAAAAATGCAATTAATGTATGTGATAAAGAGAAAAATTTTACAAGCGTTTATGTTGTTGGTATACTTATAATAACTTTTATTCTTATGCAATTTCCTCATGATGTGAGAGTTACATGATATTCGATCACCTGATACTGCCCCTGAAAATAGCAATGAATGAACTTGAAGCACAAACCTTCCGGAGAACCCGGTTTTCGTTGCATTATGAGAAGACGTCAAAAATGATTACAATGGTTTACCCAATGAAATTGCGAAAAAGCAGTATGCACATACCTATATAAAGGAACATGTTTGAGATATCATGAAAAAGTTTATTGAACATAAAGATCCCCAACTTTGAAAGTTACAACTCAAAACTCATCCTCAAGATACATGACTCGATTTACTTTCCCTTTTTGTCAAAGCCAAAGACTTTGCTGAAAAAAAAGACTTTGTATCAGTTTATAAAACTTTTACCGAGTGAACATGAAATACTAGTCAATCAAACCTCGATGCTATGTATGCTCTTCTTTGAGTTAAAAATCAAACTGAGGCAGTAGCTAAAATAAGTGAGTTCAATATTGTTATTGAGGAGCTTAAGAATGCAAGCTCTGTTCGTTGAGTCTTTAGGATTCTTAGGGCAAACAAATTCCGTAGCCAGCTAAACTATAAATTAAACCCCAGAAAAGCTATGGAAAACTTAGTAAAACTTACTTCTTGATGGGTACCAAATAAATTTGCACGAGCCAACTTTCAATCAGTTAATGTGAGCGTAGGAAAATTCCAACAAGAAGTGATTAAAAGGTGTAATGTATTAATTAAAAAGGCTAAAGAAAAATTCAAAGATTCATATAGTCTTTTTACCGATATCATAGAAACGGTAAAAGCTTACTTAAGATCTCTAAGTATTCCAGAAACCTGACTTATTATTTCTTAATTCACCATGATTAAATCAACCCGCGAATGAGCTGAATATATTTTAGATGTTCTTACCAATCTTGAGGTAAAGCATGAATTTGATGTTGATATACTTGAACTCTTGCTTGATGAGTACCTTGCAGAGCATTTAGAGTGAGATCTAACGGAACAACATAAAAAACTCCTTGAAGCAAATGCAACTAACAAAGAATTTGTTGAAGGGTTTGTGGCTCAATATTCTCCTAACTACTATAACACCATTCAGGAAGCAATAACGAAATTCCTCACCCCATATATGATCGTTGAAGTTACCGACTAATATGTTTATACCTGGGCACGCAATATTTTTTCAGCAAACTCTCTAGCTGTTCATTGAAGATGGATATCTCAATCTTGGGGTCACTCTAGTGGGTAGGGAGAGAATATATTTCCTTCGTGATACCCCTCCGGATCAACGTAGATAACCTTGAGACCAAATGCCCTTGCAGCTGCTTGGACCATTCTACGGTCAGCGTGTGATCATACTACAATAAGGGATTTTGCCTCAGGATGGAATTCTATTTCTGGTACCAAATGCTGAGGATCGAACTTACGTACGAAGTGATCTTCAAGTCATTTAAGGTTTACGAGACCATCATAGTTATTTGTGATAATTGGCCCTACAAAGAGGCCTTTTTTATGTCCCCGTTTCAGAACGTCATAAAAGAGACTTGGTTTCGCTTCCAGCGCTTTTCTTTGAATTTCAGATGCTTGAAAATAAAACCCTTCTGGATCTTGAAGCAAGAGTGTCACGAGATTGTCTTCTTCTGCATTCCGTATAAAGACTTCCTCTGGATGTTTAAGGACTGAATACACTTCATGCATACGTTTTAAGGGAGGGACTCAGCATTCGATAGATGCTCCTCCTCCAGTCTCTACCTGTGCTGGAAAGTATTTCATAATATCATCAACACTCTTGGTCTTTATGTAATTTCCAGGTTTATTTTTTTCTCTAATTCAATTTTTAAGAATAATCCATGGATAATTTTCTCTCAACTTATGAGCTGTATTCCCGTCACTAATAAGTGAAAATTCAATTGATTCATAGCCATCAGGAATAGGCTCCCTAAAGGATGTGTCTTCAACGTTTTCACGTATTGATAATCTCAAAGATCAACGAACTCGGTCTTTAGATCCCACTAAATTCATCCACCCTCATAGCTTTAAAGATTCATGTAATTTATCTTTATATGATGATAGCTCTGCCTTAGGCATACTCATGTGAAAATAGAGGTAGACTGAGTTTAAATTGAGTGAAAGAAGATTTTTTTTCTCGTGAGTTTCCATAGTATACCCATCAAGACCATGTACTAATTTTTTTCTTAGATCCGTTTCACTTTTCCATCCTGATTCATCTTTATTCTTTTCTAACTGCGTCCTCCTCCACAACATTTCATTTACTTTCCTTCCAGATTTTCAAAACTGAATACCGAATTTATCCGCGTATTCATCTTTTGGGAAAAGTGCTAACTTATAAGGAAGATCCATGTGTGTTGTATTTTTCAAATATATCAACACATTATACAAAAACAAGTCAATATCAATATTTTCTTTTTGTCAAAACACTTCACTTCCCCTACGAAGCGCTTTCCCCGATTGATAAAAGCATAAAAATAACTGCTTTCACCAAATCATTATCAATTCACTTACCAGGACGTTTCCCAATGAGAATTCTCGGTGTTGGAGCTCCCTTTTGTATGTGGATCGATAAGATAGTTTTTATAATTCTTAGGT
>JAHDCT010000129.1:0-2578 GCA_020629735.1 bacterium
ACAGAGCTTTTTTAGAGCAATGTCAGTGCATGACCAGAATTTGGTCATCCTGATCATACTGCCTTTGTAAATGTTTTTGCTCGGCACATATTCTATCAATCCGAATGTATGGAGATCCTTTAGACACTTTGTGTAAGTGGTTGTGGATCGTACTCCAGCATACTTCATTATCTCTTCTCTTCTGACATGAAATTCAGTTGCGAATTTTTCTTTATTCCATTGCCTGAATAATGAAAAGTAAATAGATCTGTGAGTAGCTATGGTTCTAGGGTCATGTGCAAGAACTTCTTCTGCACTCAAATACTCGTACAAGAAATTGGTGGTTTGAGTCATAGCCTATTATGATTTATTCTGCATCATATTCAGAATGTCATCATAGTCGAAGTATAGAGTGCCTCCTACTTTTGTGAATGGTAATTGGCCAGTAGACCGTAGAGAAGTCAAAGTATTTGTAGATATTCCTAAAAGATTTAAGACTTCTTTCGTCCTCAGCCATTTCTTCCGAACTGTGTTCTGCTGTTTCTCTTCAAGCAATTTTTTAAAATCAGAGAGTAGTTCTACTTTGAATTCTCTTAGATCATCTGTTGTGATTATTTGAGTAGGCATGATAGTGCTTTTTGATTCAAAGCCAATTTCCCACTTTTTAAATTGTCAACATGCTACGTCGCATGTGATATCACATATCAAAACATCAAAATTTAACACTTGGAAGTAAATTTTAGTCCTTTTCGCTTATAATTTCATCGAGTAAGTTATTTAAAGTCCTCATGAATTTTAATTTTTCGTGATCGCTGTAACGAGTAAATGTGTTGTAAATATTCGCAAATTGCACATCAAATATCTTTTCAAAAGCCTGTTTGATATTTAATATTGAATCAGTGCCTTTATTGGACTCGCAATACTTCTGTATGAGGTAGATTATTAATGATAATTCCCCCTTAGTCCCTTTCCAGACTAACTTTTCTAATTTGGGTTCTTGATGTTTAACTCCATTTATTTCTTTGAGAATATTGGATGTTGCGTTAACTCTTGCGATAATATATTTTTCATTACTAATTCTTGTGAAATAATCAGAATCCAAGTGTGTAGCTTTGAATAGTAGGTAGGAAGTGTATTTAGGGTGAATGTCAAGGAAGCCATTTAGCTTTTTCAATAGTTGCGTTCTCTTTCTTTTCTGCTTTATATCGAATGGCTTAGATGAAAGATGATTCTTTGTTACTTCGTACTGATAGTAACTTGTATAGAGCGGGAGCCACAAGTTTTTATAGTAGTCAACTTCAATAGTTGGGTCTTTAATATCCACTTTGTACTCGAGCTTGGTTAGCTTCTTGAGCTCTTGTTTTAAATACTTAAAGGCATGATATGAAAATACATCAATCTCTGCGTAAATTTTTCTAAGATTCTGTATCTCAAAAACAATAGCCTGATGGTAGTTTTCTATTTGATTATTCATCCTGAGTCGGCTTTGCTCAACAATATTGACATTGACCATGAAATGACAATAACTCACTCAATATCAATTGTATAACGTCAAAATGAATGCATTCATCTACATATTTGCAGTCTTTTCGGTGATATTTGATTGATTGAAGAGTTTTTGAGATAGTTGCTCCATGTCTGAGCTGACCTTTTTTTGCTTCAGTTTAGCATATATCTGTGTAGTTGCTAATCTCTTGTGACCTAGCAGTTTTGAGACTGTTATAATCGGAACATCATTATTGAGAAGAATGGTAGTCGCAAATGTATGGCGAGCAATATGCATCGAAAGAGGAAAATTGATTGTACATAACTTGGCTATACTCTTTAAGCTTACATTCATCTTTTGGTTTGTACGAACTGGTAACACTTTTCCTTTTGCTAAACTCCATGGATGATCCTTATATTTTTCTAATATTCTTTGCGCTGGTGCAAGTAATGGAATTTGTGTGACAGAATCAGTTTTTTGCCGTTTGGTATAAATCCAATTCTTACCATCTATACCTAATAAGATATTGTCAGGTTTGAGGTTAAACACATCTACGTGAGCAAGACCAGTATAACAACAGAATATGAATATATCTCTGACTTCTTCGAGATGAATCTTTGAAAACTCAAGTGCAATCATTTCATCAATTTGATTTTGAGATAAAACATCTCTCAATACTTGTTTGAATGAGCACTTGTAACCTTCAAATGGAAAACTTGAAAGCCATTGATGCTTTACCGCGGAACGTAGAGTGGCATTGAGAAACTGGATATATTTGACTGTAGTATTATGACCTATGCCATCGACTGTCTTTAAATACTTTTCGAACTTTATAACAAATGGATACTGAATACTTTGTAGGTCAATATCCTCGACCTTGAAGATTTTGTTTAAGAACCCCTTTACTTTCTTTTTAAGGCATCTGTATTTCTTGACTGTTGAGAATGAGTTTTCAATATTAACCAGGTCTTCAAGATTTTCAATATACTGTTCAATTGCAAACATTAGAGTAAATCTCTCCTCCTTGTGATTTATGGATTCTTTGATTATCCTGGTAGTAAGATAATCAAGGAGTTGCTGCAGCTTATTGCAATGTCTAATGAACTGCAATTT
>JAHDCT010000129.1:2588-3188 GCA_020629735.1 bacterium
ACACAGCGTTTTTGCATAAAGAGACCCTCCGCGAGGTTTTTCGCTTTGCTTATCCCAAAAGCTTGACTTTACACTTAAGGGAAGTGGAAACTTCCCCATACTTTCCTCCAACTCTGTATCTGAGACGAGTTGGAGCTATTCCATCAACTGATTTATTAGTTCTAAGAATGAAGCAGTGAGTAATTAAATTGTCTTTCATTGAAAAGTCTTTGATAGTTAAAAATTTGAATCAAAAAACCTATCGAGTACCTACAATGAAAATTGAGAGCTCAATCTAGTAAAAACCTATGTGAAACAAAAGGGTCTAACATAGGTCTACTTTTATCTGCTATCAATTGAGTAATATTCATATTATAAAAATCACAAAACATTGATTATCAGTGATTTTGATATTGTTGAAATGTGATTGATAATTAAAAAGTGGAGTGCAGAGAGTCGAATATGCACCCCAAAGCACCATTTTTATTGACTTAGCATTTTGACAATGAAACAAAAGTTAAACAGATTTATGATCTACACTACTATAATTTAATTAAGTAAAAAGCAAAAAGAGAGAACGCTACATTTAGCTGTTCTCTCTTTTGTATGAAAATTTACTGT
>JAHDCT010000130.1 GCA_020629735.1 bacterium
GTTTTGTATGATTCGTAGGCTTCAACTCCTCCTTGAAGGTATGCGCACTCTGCACCTTCTGCTGCAACTTGAGCAAGCTCATGCCATTTTCCTGTAAGCGGAAACATCGCTGCAGCTGTACGTACTTTTCCTGGGTATTCTACTTCTCTCAACTCTTCAAGTACTCAATTATCATGTTGTCTTTTACAGTAGGGACATTGAAAATCAATAAATTCAATTACCACAATCGGAGCACTATCATCTCACATAAAATGAAATGGTTCAAGCACTTTGGGTATGGTTGACTTAGCTACTGATTTATATCATTGTGGAACAAAAGCTTCCTTTGGCTGCAAAGATTTTGCCTTAGCTTGAATATAGATACGTATTTGATCAATTAGTGCTCTTTTTTTCTGATCTTTTACTTTCTCTTGATACTTATCTAGAACGCTGAGTATTTTATCACCAGCACCTAGGTCCTTTTCTATGACCACATCAAGTTTTTGATAGAGCTGACTTAAACTCGTATTTTGAGCATATACTCATCCAAATATTCACATTACACACATCAAACACACCATGATCAACTTTTTCATTGTCTCGTATTTATTGATAAAACTCAGAGATTTTTATACATAAAAACCACTAATGATTTAGTTTACATAAAAAAAACAAATTTACTCACTATAATATTCGAAAAAACAGACGACACCACAATACCGTATCTCATTTTTTACTCCCTTTTCTGCTATATCTGCGTCCAAACAACTCTCTTATCCTCTCCAATCGTTCTAAATTCTTGAGCCGTTATTTTAATTTTATCACCAATTTCATAAAGACCTTTCCAATCTTCCACGTTTGTTGGATTTGCTAGCTGAGTTTTGTGTAACAATCACTCAACTCATTTCACGGTAATAAAAATTCCATAGTTATATTTTAACTTCACATATCCTTGATACTCTTGCCCTAAGACTATATCATCTACCGTAAATTTTGTTCCATCGTCTTTAAATGCTTCGGCTTTAGCTTTGTCCGCAATTTTCTCAGCTTCTGAGAAATTCCTCTTTGCCCATGCATTTAAGAGCTCTTCTAATTTTTCTCTCTCCATTGCATATCTTTGACGAGACTGCTGTCTGATTTTCTTTCTTACTTCAGCACTGGCAACCGGGTCAGGCAGAGGAAAGGTTTTCATAGAAAATGGCTCACTTGTTATTCCATCTGTCATCAGCTTCGTATAGGCCGTAAACTTTGGAAGCGATAACAGATCATTTGCATCAATTACCTCCTTAAACTGCAATGACATCATGGTTGCATCATCGTACCCTAGACCAAAACTTATTATGGTACCCACATTTCCAAAAATAGCATTTCTTACGTTTTCTTGAATCTGTGTCGTATACTGGTTTGCTACAATTAGCGATAAACGATATTTTCTTGCCTCAGATAGAATTGACTCAAAAGAGTCCGTAGCAAAGTTTTGAAACTCATCAATATAGAGGTAAAAATCTCTTCTGTCTTTAAATGACATATCCGCTCTCGCCATCGCATCGATTTGGAATTTAGATACGAGAAAGGACCCAATCATCGACGCATTATCTTCACCAATCTTTCACTTTGATAAATTAATTAGAAGGATCTTCCCTTCATCCATTATTTTTCTGATATTTAACGAACTCTTCGGTTGTGCAAAAATGTTTCTTACAATTGGTGAAGACAGGAATTGACCAATCTTATTTGCAATAGGTCCAACCGCTTCATTTCTTTGTTTTTCTTGCCACTGATCATATTCATCGCGCCAAAATTTCATCACGACAGGATCTTTTACGTTTTTGAGTACCTCTTCACGGAAATTTTTATCCGTCAACATTCTCATTACATGCATTAAAGTTGCGTTTGGATATTCTAAGATAGAGAGCATCACATTTCTCAGGATATATTCCAATCTTGGTCACCGACTATTCGCAAACAACTTCTTGAAAATAGATACTACGGCTGAAGCAATCAAATTCTTTTGGTCAGGAGAACTATACTCAAGAATATTAAATCAAACCGGAAAATTTGTATCACTAACACATCATTTGTACGGTGAGTTGGTATATGAGCCATTACGTCATCTACTAAATCCCCATGGGGATCTACGACTGCAATTCAATTATCTCTTTGCATATCACTTACCACCATATTTGAAATGAAGGTAGACTTCCCCATTCAAGTTTTTCATACAATGTATACATGCCTAAACTTATCCTCTTTTTTAATTCAAAACTTCATTCCACTATCTTTAAAATCAGTAGTTCAGAGAAAAGTCAGATCTTTCACGTCAGTATTTTGAGATGTTGGCACATCTACTGGATATGACAATTTACGATAAGGAATATAACGAAGACTTTTGTTTGGATTAGCCTTTGTTGGCAAGTGAAATAGGTTTACAAACCCTCAGATATTCGCAAGAAATTTACTCTTTTTTGACTTCTTTTTTACATTTCCCTCGCTAAGAAATTTATTATATACATTTAACACATTTTCTTCTAAGTTCTTTTTTGTTTCACCACTTACTCACTTAAGACCAAATCAAATGTTACATTCAACATCTCTTCCAGTCTGCTTCACCTCTTTTTCTTGGTTCTCATCCTTCTTCTCTTGATCAGAATCTTTCTCAGCTGGAGAAAGTTGCCTACCGATCCATTTTAACACTTTTTTCCACCAAGGAACCTTTACCTTGAAAACTGCTTCCATCTGAATAGTTAACATACCATCATCAGGAATTGACGCATAGAAGCTCAAGATATCTTTAAATGGATCTATATATGATCATCACTTTGCAAAGTCTGAAGCTTCGTAAAATTCTGATCAAGAAGAGAACTTAAGGTGGCTCTTAATCGGCACTCTCAAAAACTTCTCATCTGGTACAATTTTTAACTCTGAAGACTCAAAACTTGCATAGAACATGTCTTCAACATAGCTCTTGTACTTCTTTGGGCACTGAATATATAACCTAATGGATTTTCTGTTTCCACTTACGAGAAAATTAATTTCTTTCTCGATACGAGAAAAATTCGACAAGAAACCTAGCCGATGGCTATAGCTCAATTCATTATACTGATATGGTTTTAGCTCGAAGGTAACATAGCCTTTCGGAGATCCTGAGGATTTCTTACCAGCTAATTGTCTTCATAAGCGCTCAAAAAAGTGTGCCATA
>JAHDCT010000008.1 GCA_020629735.1 bacterium
AGGGTATCGAAACTTTTTTTTAAGAATCCAATTCATACAATTACTACAATTGGGTACATGAGTACTCTTGCAAACCAACACATCTCACACGGGGCAAACCCGTTGTTTGTGAGAAAGAGGTTTCAGGTTTGTAAGTTAATGATAGGGTCTCAAAACCGTCAGTAGTACAAAGATCAAAGAGTTGCTAGTATCGCTTGAGCCAAGATAAGCATATATACTTGGCTTCTTTTCATATTCTGAGTTAGACAAAATAAAGATATAACAAAAAACACATAGTTAGAAATTCCCTAACAAGTGATAGTTGATATCTGTTACTCTAACATTTTAACTACTCAAATATAATTCCACTGTCGTGGAGGATCATGCACAAATTCAGTAAGAAAATATTTTTCAGTGTGGAGAAATAGTATATCTTTAAATAAACTATACTGTAGTCAAAAATCTATATCACTTGATGATTTCTTTGTGAACTCATATACAGGACTTACTGTATCGCTAAATGATCACATACAATTATCAAAGCAGTCCTTTGATCATGTATCCTCATCATCACAACAGGAGTGTTCTGTGTGAGTATCCTCCATATGTGCTTTTGCACAAAAACTGTGAGCAAGTGTACTACTTGTTACAAGATAGATGAGTATCGTGAATAAAGCTAATAGTTTTTTCATAGAATTATAACAATATATCGAGATACGATCACTTTAAGAATTAAAGTGAAAAAATCAAAAAACATATCTACTATCAAGAATTAATAAATGACATCTAATGTAAACTAAATATCATATAATAAAGAACGAATCCCTACCTCAAGGGGTTCGCTTGGATGGTTTATTCTTGGCGGATTTAAATAAAAACAACAACAACCAGTAAACGAAGTCTATCCTTCAAGAACAAATCAATACTATCACAAAAAAGATAAGTGAACTCACAGTAACTGAAAGAGATGCTGAATTTGAAATCGAATATATGCTTAAACTCCTCAAAAATGCAGGAGAATTATTCAAAAAGGCAAATTATGTTCAAAAGAGGTTGATTACTAAATTACTAGTGTCGAACATAGTAATATCAGCCGAAAAGCAAGTAACTATCAACTATAAACCATGACTCGACAAACTTTTTGGATGTAATCTGGAGGATAATAATAAAATTGCGAACTTTTTTCCTCAAAGTACCCCATTACAATACTGAACAACTACTCTCTCAAGAGTTTAAGGAATTTTGAGAGTATCTATGAGCTGAGTACCCAAAGAACGACTAACCTACTACTTCAGTAGGCGTTTATGCATTTCAGATTGTATAAGGACTCAGTATTAGAAATAGAATAATAACAGAACTATAACATCAAGGCTCATCTTAGCTTTACAAAATCATATTATATACATAATATGCTATATCGAGATAACTTTAATATAGAGCCAAAATCAAATAACGAAAATAGATTAAACTGAATTATAACAAAAAAGATCTTTTAAGTAGTTAGCAAAATAACTAATACAAGCCTTTTAAAAGTTTTTTAAATTATATATGAGTGATTGCTTTTTTTTATTTTTTTAATATATTGCGCCGACTTTACTATATAATCGTCATCAGTTATATGAAGTTAGCAATATTGAGGTGAGAAAAAAGAAATAATTTTATAACCGAAAACATGTCTATTTTGGAACAAAAAGATAGACTGATTATTGATTATTTTAAACTCCATTGAGTAGAAGTATTTCATGTATTTTTGGAAGACTTCAACAAAGAAAAAAAAACATTCAGAAAAACATATACCCTTACTCAAGGATACCTATGAGAAACTAATCTCTCTCTCAAGCCAGATTATATCTTTAATATGATTACAAACTCACATGAATGAATATTTGATACCTTAAAGGACACCAATGTAAGTTGTTCAGCTCGTGTCGCTCGTATCGCAAACAACAAATATAACACTTATTGATATTTTTCTAGTATACAACCCTCATCACAGCTACTTGCAGATTTTCTTCAGAAAAATACTTTGTGAAATTACAACGATGAGTACATAGTTAAACCCATCTATTGAAGTAAATGATCATGAGTAAGGAAAATAAAAGGAACATTATTAAAAGAACAAGCATCTGAGCTAGGTGACTACTGAAGTATATTATTAGTACAAGAATTCATAGATACTAGTTGATGATACCCAAATATTGCATCATGAGTTCATGATGTAAGAATTTACTGTATAGGTCAAAAAATGGTTTCATCTATAGTTAGAAAGCCAGAAGATCTATCTGAATTTAGAGCATGTATTCATTTATGAGGACATGCAACCCTTTTTAGAGTTGCAGAATTACCAGACGATTTATTACATCACTGACTAGATGTAATTTCTATTCTTAAACCTAAAAAGACTGACTTCTTCTGTATAGACTTCGCATATTGTCAGAAAAGAAATGATTGGATACTCATAGAAATAAACTCTGTACCATGATTTCGCCTTGAATGAGAAGAATCCATATTTGACTCAAAAGTACTAAAATGAATTCATTGAGCATTGTCAAAACATCTTTAGTTCTAAAAAGTTAAAGTCATGAAATGATGAATCACCATTATCAAACCATGAACAGGAAACAATCAATCGTGGTTTTACGAAAAATCATATCAAGCAAGTATTCACCCACTCGTGAAATTTTTTTTACAGATGAGTCCAGAAAGAATAGCAAAAAGATACTGTCATACCCACCCTCTAGTACAAGAAAAAGATATAATTCGTTTGCTTTTATACAGGTGTGAACATTTCTTACTTGCTTGATCTGATCTTATGTATGTAACAAATGAAAATAACAAAAGATCTATGGTTGTTATCGAGAATAACTCATGCCCATCAGGTCAAAAGTCGATGCCAAACATCAATGATTCAGAACACTTATGATATGAAACATTTGTCTGACAAGTCTTAGTGCCGAGAATACAGAAGAAAACAAAAAAGAAACAATGAAAAGTTGCTGTTATTGTCGATAAGAATTATCCTGAAACAACTTGATTCGCTCATACTTTATCTGATCTCTTAAATGAAGAAGTTATTTACATAGACATTTATTGATCGCCAGAACTCATAAGAAATAATGAATGACGAATCGAATTCACACAAGATTGATGAAAAAATCGAACTACAATTAGAGCATGTATGAGATATGTAACCCAAAAGCCATGGAAACACCTTCCAGTTATTTGTAAAACATTGATTATAAATCCTATACTTGCATGTCTAGCATGATGAAGAAACAAACTAGTAGCTAACAAAGCATATGAGCAATATAATAATAGGCTTAAACATTTGTGATTAAGAATCGTCTATCCAGAAACGGTAAACGATGTTAAATTAGAGAAAGTCAAAGACTGGATTGTAAGACGATGAGGATTTTGAGTAATTAAAAATCCATATAGCAACGCATGACAAGGAGTCTATACAATCACAAGTCAAAAAGAACTAGATGATTTCTATAAGATCAATCATGAATACGACTCATTTATAGTACAAAGCCTAATTTGAAACTATAACCGAAGTTCTAATTCATGAAGATGAAAGTTTTATCATGTATGAACTTTGCCAAATAAACACTGAGAAAGCTATGTTTTTGATCTTAGAATGCGTATATGTAATACAAGTAAGTGATTTATCCCTCTTACTTTACATGCAAGAAAAGCTTTAAAACCATTACCAACTGAATTAAAACCTTGAGAAGCATCTCGAGATTATTTATGAACTAACTTGTCCGTTAAACATACAGATTGAACTCGATGAGCAGATTCATCTCGTTTGCTCTTAGCAGATACTAAAGATTTTAATCAGCTATGAGTATGAATAGATGATTTGATAGAATGATATATACAAAGTGTATTATCAACAATCGCTATAGATCGTATGGCAAAAAAACTTATCTCAAAAGACGGACTCTTTCGTCAAAGATATTTTTCACAAATAGATAATGATCCTCAACTGATCAATGAGATTCTAGTAAAATAATGTGAAAACCAGCAAAAAAGAATCAAAAATTTAAGGAATTTTGAGGGTATTTATGAGCTGAGTACCCAAAAAAGAGCTAGTATAGTGCAAGACTCTACTAGCTTGTTGTATATTATTTACAAGCACTAAAGAGTAGAATTATTAAGTGCTTTCTTCTAATAAGTAATCAAACAATTCTTGTAAAAATTCGTACTTCAATTCCTGACTTTTTTCTTTTACCCATATTGCTGTTTTATCATCCTTAATTAGGTTGATAACTCTATCTCATAGAGCCATAAAAACTTTCTTATCAAAGTCTTCAGGTGATATGTATTCTGGAATTTCTTCTTCTCACATCCAATTTCTTAAAGTTTTTTTATCTTTGTCTTTAGACCCTAATAGATCGTATCCTTTTTCCTTTAGCAGTAACAATAAAATTATATCTTTGAAATGAATTAATCACTGTGATTCTGAGAATATCTTTGTCAAATTATGTTTTATAAATATTCTTTCTGCATCCAGATCAAGTTCTAACTCTGGGATACTAACATCTCATGCTATGATTCAAACAAAACGAAATGTAGCATAAACTTCAAAAAATTCTTTTGAAAACAGTTTATGAACCATACGGTATTTTATATTGTCATTTAAGCTAATTGGATTTTCAAGCTTTTTCTCAAATTCTAATCTACCTATACCAGAATTCTCAAGAATATCATCATTCTGACTTTTTCAATTTAAGATACTTCGTATATATCTTCAAGTTCTTCAATTTCAGTCTTCAAACGGATGTATAGCTTGAATCCCGTAGTACATTAATTTTGAAGCTTCACTCATACTCTTACTTTCTTGTACTTTTTCGTACAATAGATGAAGTCCCTTTTCTTTATCTTTTATAGGTTGGTATGCTAATCAGAAGACTCATCAAGACAATACAACATTCTCTCAATCTATAGTCCTCATATCTATAGGAATCGACCTTATAATTCAATTAATACGGATAATAAACTCTTTGAATAGAGTGAAACTCATTGTCTTAAGCTCGCTCAATCTCTCTGGATAAGTTTTTATCTCACCAAAACTTGCCTCTAGTATGTTAGTAAGATCACCATTTATCTCTCACCTAGATCTTTTAGATTTTTTTTCCTTTCAATCAAAAATAATTTTTTCTTCGTCTACCATTCTTTAATATCTAAATTTAAAGAGAGATAAAAATTATGTAATCAAAAAGTTAATTTCTATATCTTTAGAAAATGTGCTAGACACATTTTTTGCTTTCCCTCTTTCTTCAATTATAAACCTCTCTATTGGTAAACCATCTAAGTGTGATACTAATTTATAAATTTCCTTCATTACAATATAACATTTACGCCAAATTGGCGAATATTGATCCTTTTCTAGTTTATCAACTTTAGCGTTATTAAGACTAACTATAGTTCAAATTGCATATTTAATTTCTCATAGTGTTAATTCTGTTTTAACCTCTAATGATATCAAACTATTAAGAATAATTTTGAGTATATCTCTGTATACTCAACTTAATATATCAATATCCCCACTGTGTCTTTGTAAAGTCTCTTTGTAACTATTTATTTTCTCTTGGTCAACTAAATCAAACGGATATTCATTTAACTTAAGTATTTTATCCTGAATAGTCTCATACTCATTGAAAAAAACATATATTATTTCTTTAATTTTCTTAACGTCTCTAAATAGAATAGATAACTTGTGATTTTCTCATTCTTTACCTTCTGATATTTCTTCAAAGATCTTCCCTATTTTTACTAAATTAAGTTTTTCTTGATTTTTTTGATCTTCCATTATATATCAAATGATAAACATTTATATTTATAACCATAAAAATCAAATAATCAAAAATTGTTCCAAACCTTTCTGGAGACTAAGTTAAAAGTTTATACTGTTCAGTAGAAGTGCTAATCGCTTAAGAAATTCAAGTTCTGGAGAAAATACGCAACGTTTTGAACAAAAACTTACGTATGTATACAATTTCGTGAGAAATTCAAAAAGAACGTTCGCTACTGCACTATTCGCTTTGTACATAAGAGACTTTGGTACGAAGGAAGAAGTAACAGAAGGAATGACCAAAAAACAACTTACTTTGTACAATCTTACTAATGAAACGTAAGGTTTTTTTATTTTATATGAATAAGAAGACCGTCCAAAAACATATAGAAATAATGAATAAAACGTTCACACTTTACCCTCTACATATTCCTCTATGAACAGAATTGATGAGAATGCCCAAGTATACAGAACACTAGCCAAGATGAAAAGAAGCCAAAACAAGAAAGCTGAGATATTTTTATATATGCAAGAACATGCTCCTCATCTACTCTGAAATACTTTTAGAAATGATAGAATTAGAGATTGTTGTAATGTTCTTACATTTGAAGATTATGCTAATGGTAGTGTTAAATTACGTAAAGCTAATTTCTGCAAGTACGATAAGTTCTGTTTAGCTTGTGCTACAAGAAGATCAATTCTAAAGATACAACAATTTATTGATTGAATAGATAGATTGTGATTGCACAATAAACATTGGTATCACATTGTACTCACAGTAAAACATAACAAAAATCAAAGTCTCAATGAAGTAATGGATAAACTATATGAAGCAAAAAAGAAACTATCTCAAAGATATAGAAATTCAAAAAGAACGAAGCATAAAGGAAAAAGTTTCTTTCATCAATTTGATTGAATAATTGCTTCAGTAGAAGTTACCTATTGAAAGAATTGACGACACCCACATCTCCACATGATTGCTTGTTCAGAAAATCTAGTAGATATTCAATACTCCAAATACTTCCAAACCAAATCAAACAGAGTACTACAAAAAGAATGGTATGACATAACATGAGACAGTTATTCCGTATCCATAAGACCAATAGACGTTCATAAAAATCACTTTGAGAGAACATGAATTGCTGAAGTTTTCAAGTATGCAGTTAAATTCTCCTCTTTAGAAATTCCTGATCTTGTGCATCTTATAGACACACAAAAGAAGCGTCAGTATAGGTTTTACTCTACATACTGATGCTTCAGATGAATTTTCAAAACTGAATCTAAAGTCAAAAATTGGTATGAAAAAACAAATTGAGTGAGTGATGTTGAGAGTAAAAGTTTCGAGTATAATTTCGAGAAAGGAGTCTATCAATTAGTTTTTTAGTTTCCCATTATATACGTAGTATATCATTGATAAAACAATAACATACTTCATGCAATGATTGCTAACATTATCAGTTGTCTAAGTAACTTTGTTGGTATCAGTTTGATAATCTTTTTTCATACATAACTTCATATAAATGCTACCACAAATAATATTGGAATTAACTTCAGATATTGTTTATCTAAGAAACCTTGTCAAAAATATACTGGTATTCTTGTAAAATCTACTAGTAAAGCTATTGATGCAATAGTCGATATATAGCTTTCTTTACTTAATCAAAAACTATTCATAAACGCTCATCTTAGTACTCCTCATGTTCAGATAAGTCATGCAGTAAATCATGATAATCATCCTCATAATATTCATGTAAATTTGGTAAGTGGTAATTTGAAAGAACTGCGAAACAAAGAGTACATAGCAAATAGTGAGAGGATGATTCACAAGAACATTTTTAAAATACTAGGATTAATTGATCAAGCCAATAAAGCTCAAACAACTGTTAGAAATATACTTGGGATTCAAAATTTTAAAAACACTCATCTATCCCAATATTTTCGAAAGTAACTGAATCTAGATATGTTTCAGAATATATGATAGATTGCCACTAATGTTAATGCGTTTTGGTAACTTAGATATTGATGAACAATAGGCAAAAATATACTTGATGATCAAAATCATGCAATAGTTCATGCTATTTCTGAGAGTAAAGCTCGTAGGTACAGATGTAATTCATTCATTATCCTATTTTATCTATCCAAAAAAATAATATACGAAATAATATACGATTCACTTGATAAATTTCACTATAATTGTATATTTTTGAGTAATTTTATTGATACATAACTCTATATGGATATTACCCAATTTGTTGAAAAATTTGTTGATGCTTATAATGATGGTAAACAAATGGAAATGACCGATGAATACTATCATGATAATGTCGAATCTAACGAACCAATAGAATGACGATCAACTACAAATCTAGAAGATAAAATGGAAAGAAATAAACGTTATTTTTCTTTAAACGAAAACATCAAAACAAGAATGCATAGTCCTACTATTTCAGGAAGATTTTTTAGTGTTAAATATGAAATGACAGCTAATGATTCTTGGGATGGAAGTGATATATCTTTTCAAGAAATCTGAGTATTTGAAGTACAAGATTGAAAAATTATCAGAGAATGGTTTTTTTATGACCCACCTCAAAATTTAGCTTAGTTGTTATTATGCCATATAAAACAGAAGAATACTTAGTACTTGTTAAACAAGCAATTGAAGATTTTCAATTTTCAGAATTTTTTAGTGATAGAGAGCTTTCTTTAAAAGCATGACTCAGTCCTACAATGGTATCTAAGATTAAGAAATGAACCACTATTCCAAAGCTCTCAACATTAAGAAAATTAAAAATGATATGAGTGAAAATTCCACAGCCATCTGCTGACGTGATTCATGCATCTAGAGCAAAAAGTACGAAAAAATAGTCTGAACACATAGAAAGTACTTGACATTTCAAAAATCATTTAAAACCAGTTCGAAACTGGTTTTTTCTGTTGTTCTGTAGTGGTTAAATATTTCTTACTTACTCATTTTTATTCACTTTTATTGATTTTTTATTCTTTTTTATTATACTTTAATTACTTTTATATATCAATATTCAAGTATGTCAAAAAATCACAAACAAAAAACAGATGCACATGACCATTATTTTGATCAAGTGATTAATGGTATTTTAAAGTTTCAGTTTTATAATTATGTCGATGATTCAGAGTTATCTGAGAAGACATGATTATCAATTAGTACCATACATAAGATCAAGCACAAGATGCATTTCCCTACTATGAATACTCTTAAGAAATTGAAAAAGGCATGAGTTGAATTGCCTACATTTACACCTGAGTATATGTCAGAACCGCCTGACAATCAAAAACCACCATAATGTATTAGTGGTTTTTTTATACCCAAAGATAGAGCTTCTTACAAGTAATACCTATATATTTTTACACTTTAATTTAACACGATGAAAAAAATACTTTCACAATTAAGAGTCAAAAAACATAAAGAAACTAAAATACAGAATAAACATGAACTTGAAGAACAAATAGCACCTAAAGAAGTAGTAGACACTATAAATTCAATTACTGATGATTCACAATTTATGCAAGCAGTATTCTTTCAAAATATCTGAGATTCCTTTCTAGGAGTAAGAAAGTCATTTTAATTAATTAACCATAAAATTATGAATGTTTTAGCTATGGAAACAAAAACAAGAAGTAGTTTGGACGTGAATGTAATTGATATAATTATGGTATGACTAGCTTATCTGTTTCTCAAAATAATAGTAATGCTGTATTGAGTAAAGATCATTTGAGCATCTTTGCTATACGTCATTAGTTTTTGAAGATGGATAAGTAAAGATACATTAGACTCATATATTCAGCTTATGAAGCAAGCTAACCAAGAGATTAATGAGATTTTTAATTAATTTTATCATAATGACTGCATCTGATACTATTGCTAACAAATTAGAAATAGCATTATTTGAAGTAGAAGATGAACTAGAAAAAGTTCGCTTCAAAAAAGATTCCAAAAGAAATGCTCTTCGTGTTTGAAGATTACGAACAAGAAGCAAGAAACTGCTCAAAGACTTTATGAATACAACGTATGCACAATCACAACAATGAATACAAGAAATAAGAAATTTTGAGAAGAGATGTAGATACATAAAATCGTTAATTAGACAACAATGATTCTTATCACATACCTTTTAATCTTTTTATGCATCATGAAATCTAGCACAGATATAATTATAGCTCTTCTCGCTTTCGCAGAATTTTCAGCAACATTTATGTTCGCTTTTATGATTCTTGCTATGTGATCATAGATTAGCTAGGTAGCAACCTACTTAGCTAATTATATCTGCGAGAGGTTATCAACAGAAATAAAAAATAATCTCTTTTTATACTACTTACTTAATCTACTTATGAAACATCATACTAATGAAACATCAAACTTTACACTAAATAAAGAGAAATTAGCTGAGTGAATAGCATGGTTACAAGACCACCTAACTTCACTCAAAAATGACTGATCAGAGGTAATAGATCAAGCAAAATCACTATTTGAAGAGAAACGATATGAAGCTCAGTGAGCATATCATGAGCTACTTGCTGATGTTTATGCTAAAACTGATGAATGAAATAGTGATGTAAAAGAACTAGAACATACATTAAAATCAATTTCTGCTAAAGCCAAAGATGCTTGAATAGAATTAGCTATGGAATTGAAAGAAAAACTTAACGATCTATAATAAAATATTTTATCATTTATTTAACAATGAGAGTTGAATTACTACTGCTTTGAGCGTTATGAATAATAATGATTATCTTGTGAGCAATCGATGAAATAGCTCCTCCAATTATTACATGAGTTTGATTTTTGATTATTACTTATTTGATATCAAAACTACATAAATAAAGAATACAATTTTATTTTAAAACAATTAACTATCAATGAATTATCAACCAATACTATGAATACTACTCATTAGTTCGATACTATTTCTTGGTTGATGTGAAAGACCATGAATTGTAGAAATGGAAGCCAATAAACTTCAACAAGAATGACAACAAGAGTTAATAGAAGCTAAAGAAAAAGCAGAGGAACTGAGAGAAGAAGCTGAAGAAAATAAGGAAATCGCTGATAAAATGGAAATTGATGCTAATACTAAAGTTCAAGATGAGAATTTAGAAGACTATATGGACTCGACAGCCAAGGTATTAAGAGATGAAGCTGAATTAATGGAAGATAGAGCTAACGCAATAGAAGAACTAGCTGAGGAGAAGAAAGAATACTACGAAGATACTGCAGAAATTATGGAAAAATATGATCAAGATTTAGTAGATACGAATGAAGACTGAGAAATAGTGCCAGAAGAAGACTTTTAATTTACACCTAGAAAAATGAAATATCTGAAAATATACATTATATGAATACTTACCCAATTTATATTATTATGAAACTGATTTCAAATTGCTCATACTGAAGCAAGACAAGATAAATACTTTGATCTAATTATTCCAGAGATCAGATTAGAAGATAAAGTAACGATACTAGACAATAGTACATGATGATCAGAATCAAATATCATCAATACAATAGATGAAGATGAAGAGATAATTTACTCAATAATTATCTTACCTTGATGATTAGAAGTGGATGCAAGCAGTTACGAGCAATATGAGCAAACCCTACTAGAGATTTCTGAAGAAATAGATCAATTACCACTTTATTATTTGATTACTATCTATTGAGATTTTAAAGAAATGAAAGAAACGCTTGATGTAGATAAGAATGAAGCTCGGATACTAAAACGATTTGATAGATATCTTGAAGATTCAATTCGCTTAAAAAGTGATTTATAACCTTTAGTCTGTACAGATTACTCTCTTACTTTGATAAATATTAATCATGCAAAATATATCCTTAACTAAGCAGACTCCTAAATTACTACCTAGAATAATTATCTTTACGTATATTATCTCACAATTCTGATTAAAAAAAATTTTTGCAAGACAGGTAAAATCATGAAAAGAAGTTTCTAAACTTATACACTGATTCCTGAAAAACATTCATAAATGTTCTTGAATTTCAATTATAGACGCATGAAATACTTATCAGTTAAAAATTAACTTTAAAAAATAATTTTACAATAATTAATACAATTATAATGAAAATGATAGTTAAACTTCTCCTTACGTGATTAATTATTAGTGTTGCATCATATATAGTGCCCTGAGTTTGAGTTGAGAATTTTCGGTGGGCTATACTTATATGAATCGCTATTTCATTACTTAATACAACAGTTGGAAACATTCTGCGTATTATTTCATTACCATTAAATTTCCTCACATTATGACTCATATGATTTCTTATTACTCTATGAGTGATAAGTTTAGCATGATACATTATTCCATGATTCACTATATGATGATTTTGGAGTCTAGTATTCTTCGCTCTTCTTGTATGAGTTTTAGAAACATTATTTTGAATGGATGCAGTAAACTAATTTTATACTAATAATTCGATGGTTATCGATTATACACTTTGAATAATAATATTGAGCATTTGGATCATGTTTTGAATATTTGTCTATCGAAGACTACAACATATTCATACGATAATTTCTGATAGATATCATGAAGACACCAAGATACTACAAGTACAAAAACATAAAATTCGAATAATTGTTTGAATATTACTTCTCTTATGAATAGCTATTAGCTTAGCTTTTATGATGCTACCAGTTTTTTAACACTATGCTCAAGAATGTCTTCCAAGTTCCTAAAGAAAATACAACAAATCACATTGTCGTTAGACAGACAAGGTTTGTTCTGTATTTCATATTATCAATAATTTTCTTATACGTTCTGCTTCTTTGATGAGTATTTATTTGATATATTTCAATTGATAGTTGATTTCAAGAAGATTGATTTATGAGTTATCTAGTCTTTGCTAATGTTCTGTTAATAATATTATTACGGATGATACTTATTACACGACTTATCAAATATTTTTATTCTTTGGTTATTATTACTCCTCTCAGAATAATACATATTAATTACTGATTACTTTTTAAAGAATCTATTAGGATAGTAAATTTACAAAGAAATATTTCGATTACTTCTTCTCAAAAATGATTTATTCAAGCAGTATGTAACTTCTGAAATATAGTCATGAGAAATGCAAATCAGACAGAACTTATCTTAGAGAAAATACCTAGACCTAAATACGTTGCAAAAAAAATTGATGAATTGTGTAAAAAACAAAGTTAATTTTATTTAGAAAAATTATCATGAATAACTCAACAACTACAAAAGATCCCATTACAATAGAAAAGCGAATTACCAAGAGAAAATGAGTACCAAGTATTGTAGACTGAACCAAAGACCTTTTGAGAGTAAAATTTGATTCAACTCAAAACGATTTAGAAAAAATTACTCGATCACGTTTTAATCAAATTTTCAAGAACAAAAACTTATCTTTCTTGTACGACACAAGTGAAAATAGCAGATTCTATAAATTCGTATCATAATATATAACATATTTCACCCCCACTTTAACAATGTCAAGCGATTAATACAGTATACTTGAAAGCATACTCAAAATGCCAAAATCAAGAGCAACTATTCTCAAGAATTTACCACTCCGCTAAAGCGAATGAATTTACGGATTCATCAGGTGAGACATTAAAAGCAGGAGACTTAAAGTTTTTTTAAATTATAGAGCAGATTATCACGGTGTAAGTTATAAAAGTAGAGTTTAATAACATAATTTTAACATTGATACATATAAATCATACATAAGTTATAGAGCAAGATTATAATTCAATCTGTTTTATAACTGTATCTTTATCATTAATTTATATACACATGAAAAATTTTACAAAAAGAGTTTTATGAGTTTCTTTAATTGCATGTAGTGGTATGTTTGCACTATGATCTGTGTCAGCAACTACTATACAAGTGACAACTACTACCAATACTAGTACTTCTATTAGTACTCAAGATCAGCAATTGGTTGATATGTTAAAAATGAAAATAGATTCACTAAGTTTAGAAAAAACCGAAGCGATATGGAATCGCTTTGTCCAAATTGAAAGTAAGATTCCAAACACACACCCTCAGTATCGAATCATCGAATGGTTATGAGATTATTTGCAATGGTCAGTAGATGATAAGAAAGAAAAAATGATGATGTGAGTTATCAGTGATATTATGATTGATTGAGATGTTAGCTGATCAAATACGATAGCTGATCTTGCTATGTGAAATGATGATCTTAGTATGTTAGTTGATATAGTAGTGTTTCTTGACTTAGCTAATACTCTTAAGGCAGAATGAAATTGGACAGTATTTGCACCTACTAATAAAGCGTTTGAAGAAGCTTTACAGATGCTATGAATAACAGCGGAACAGCTTATGGCAGACAAAGAGCTTCTTAAGAAAATTGTAATGCATCATATTGTCGATATGAAAGTAACTGCTGAAACAGCGATGAGTTTGGAGTACTGAACATTAGTAGATACAGCATCATGAGAAACAATAAGAGTAAGAAGTGATTCGAGTAAAGTTTGGATTGATAATGCAACGGTCATTGATGCAGACATGATGGCTAGTAATGGTATTGTTCATGTAATTGATAAAGTGCTTCTACCACCTTCATTTCAAGAAATGAACGGCATGGATACTGATAGATGAGAAATGAATATAGCAGAAATTGCAATGAGTAATGATATGTTCACTACTTTAGTAGCATGAGTACAAGCGGCTGACTGGGCTGATATGCTTATGATGGAATGACCATGGACAGTTTTTGCACCAACTAATGAAGCATTTACTAAACTTCTATTAGAAAATAATATGACAGTATCACAATTATTAGCTGATAAGGAAATGTTAAAATCAGTATTATCTTATCATGTAGTGTCAGGATTCTATACTTCAGCTGACATTATGTGAATGGAATCTAATGCAATGTGGAAAACTGAAAATTGAGCTTCACTCGATATAGATCCACTAGGTAAAGTTAATGGAGTTTCAATTACTAAAGCTGATATCTATGCAACAAATTGAGTAATACACGTTATAGATGAAGTACTGCTTCCATAATAGTGGCTTATATCTAAAAAAAGATCTTGTTTGACCGCAAGATCTTTTTTACTATTCACTTTACATCATTATAACATTTGTGCGTATACTAAATATAATTTTATTAACTCTATGATTATGAGAATCAAGAAGATGCTAGATGATATTGCATATGCATTAAAGCCAGCACATACAAAGCCAACATTTGAATGATTAACTTGTACATCAAGGAGGTACACTTTTTTCTATCTTGCCTTAATGATGTTATTTGTTAATCAGCTTCATCGAGTCATCACAACGTTTTTTCAAGACTCACGATTGTGAACACTTCGTCCGATGTATCTCATATTTTTTGTTACAGTTGTTTCATTTATATTGGCGTGTTGATTCTATATTTTAAATTTAGATACAATACAAGACAAATTGACAGCTAGTCTTAAGTGACTCCTAAAAAAAATACGTATGTTAGATCCATACGCTCCATGAGATAAAATTGTAATGAAAGATTTACATTGTGATGACGAATTACAGGATATTATTGTGGCGTTGAATACCAAATCTTCACTCATACAAGATCATATTGATTATCTAGAAAGACTGATTTGATTTATTCAACACGAGTTTAATACTCCTTTAGCTATTACTCAATTGCATCTAGAGCGTCTTAAGAAGAATTGAAATTGAGATGATAATGAATTTATATGATTACAAGAAGAGATTAATCATATGAAATGATTGGTAGATTCATTGGTGTGATTAATCAAGACAAAAACCGAAGATTTTGATACTGAAAAACTTTCGTTGTCCGAAACAATTACAAACGTCTGTACTAAATTAAAAGCATTACATGAAGATGCACGTTTTGATATCGATATTCAAGAAGATATAGTCTTACAAAGTAATAAACAATATATATGGGCTATATGTAGAAATATATGTGATAATGCACTTAAGCATTGATCAGATATTGTTCATATATCAGCAGATGCACATCATTTGCGTATCCAAGATAACTGAGATTGAATTGATTCAGAAAGTTTGAAAAAGATTCGATTACCATTTCGAAAAAGCAAACCAAGAAGTTGAAAACAAGAATGATTTTGATTGTGACTTTCTTTGGTAAAAGTGCTTACAGAGAAATTATGACGAAAAGTTGATGTACATTCATGAGAAAAATGATGAACTGTCTTTATTTTTAATTATTGAGTGTAATGATTTCACTTTGTTTGATAGAAGATAATCAAAAATTAGGATCTATGATTTCAGAAGTATTGATTGACGAGTGATATCATTGTGATCGATATGAATCAGTAGAGTCGTTTCCTATACAACATAGTTTAAGGTATCATATATTTTTGTTGGATATTAACTTGCCTTGAGAAGACGGCCTATCATTTGCTACCAAACTAAGAGAATGATGAACTGTTGGAATAATTTTTTTAACAGCAAAGTGAACTTTAGATGATAAAATGAAGTGATTTGATGCTTGAGCAGATGATTATTTGGTAAAACCATTTGAAACTAAAGAACTTATAGCTCGTATTGATTCATTGACCACAAGGTTAAGTGAGCAGTATTATTACGTGTTTGATGATATTTATATTGATCAGAAAAATCGTGAGGTAAAGAAATGAGAATCTCACATTCATTTGACTCCTATCGAACGAGAAGTGCTATGATTTCTTTTGAGAAGTACAGGTTTTGTATGCAGTAGATGAGACATTATAGATCATGTGCGATGACATGATGCATTATTTAGTATGAGTAGATCACTTGATGTAACGATTGCACATCTCAGGAGTAAATTACAAAAAGAAATGATTGAAACTGTTTCTGGAGTGTGATATAAGATTATTAAAAATTGAACGACTTAAATAATAGTTGTTAATTGATGCCTTTACTCTAGAATAGTCAGTAAATTAAATATTCTTCTATCGTGATTGAATATTAATTGTTAAAATATACTTTTTATACAGATGCTTTAATATGCTAGACTATACATATTTAACTTTTATTATCGCGATAAATTAGTATTCAATCGGTATTTTATTTTGAATGATCTTATGATCTATTTTGTACTACCGTATACTCCAAATTGACCGATAAAGAAATTGATTTTGGAAGAAATCAAAGAAAAAAAATTGAATTTTAAGATTTTATACCTTTGAGAGTTGATGGATGAGAATTATGAGAATGCAAAAAAATGACTTCCATATTTATATCATCCAAGAGATCTTAAAAAATTGAAGTATGTAGATCAGAATATAGAAATTGTTGATATTGCATTTACACTTATGAATGAAAAGCTATCAAAAGAATGAGTTGATATACCTAATGTCTATTTGAATGGTAAGCCATATTATCCAGATACTAAATGTATAATAATTTGGATATTGTTTGTTGCTTTTATAATGACTGTTCTAATTACTTTATCGGTTCTGTATACTAAAAATTACTCGCTAATGACTACATTGATTGTATTGATTTCTATATTAAGTGCTTACTTCACAGTAAAGATACTACAAAAGTGTGTAATTTATATTTCTTAAAGAACCTACGCAAAATAGATAAAAGACGTGACAGACGACAAGAGATAAATACTATCAGATATAGAATTTATCTCTTTGTGTTAAACCATGGCCTTTGAAACAAGCCGACACGCTTCGAGAATCAATCATCAAGCTCTTAGAAAGATGAAATTTTTAGAGCAGATGGATCAGGTTATACCATGGGATAAGTTAGTAAGAGAAGTACATCAGAGAAGAAACAAGAAAAAATGCGGCTCAGGTAGAAAGAGAATGTAAACGAAGCTTATGCTAAAAATTTACTTTCTGCAATTACGATATAATTTATCGGATCCAGCAACGGAGGAGGAAATTTACGATATAATAGACCTTTAATTTCAAGCGACCTTATTCATGAATGACAATTGAATTACTAAACTAACTCAAACATCAAACCAACTATGATCTGTAGTTTCTGAAAAGTTTCAAAAATTATGTTGAAATCTTTCTGTGCATAATGAAGAAATGTGTAGAATATGCAAAGAAAGAATGACTAACTATAGCAGAGAAGCCAAAGGATTTTAGTGATTTTGAGACCGAAAAAGAACTACTAAAGGAAAAACAAGAAAAAGACATCAACAGCAAAAGAATCTTTGAGGAAACGAAAAATTTATATATTGTAAAAGAGAGTCATTCAGCAAAAATACCAAATAATAGACCCAAGCGAAATAAAATTGTAAAAAAGATTATGAAATGAGAAATTAAATGACTTATAAGTTACTCTCCTGATAGACAAGCAAGAAATATGATTGAATGATGAACAATTATTGAACTTGCAGACCAAGAATTAATAGATCTAAAATACGCAACATTCCACTTTATAAACAACGCATCATGAAGAATGATGCTATGATTTTGGTTTGTCTTTTCAAAACAATACTCTGATAAACTCTCGGAAGATATTACAAGATGAAATGAGACTACTAGTGGAAAATGAAAATCTCTATGAAAGTATAAGTATGGTTATTATAGAGATAAAGGTGATTGATTCTATAAACCACACCCAAAGTACTTCAAGCTAATGAAAGAAGCTTTTCAAATGAAACTTTATTCAAAAAAATCAAATGAGTACATCGCAAATCGACTAAATGCAAATTGATACCTAAGAGAATATAAAAAGAAAAAAGACAAAGTAAATTGAAAAAATTTATGAAAAGTTCGAGTAGATAAATTTTACTATTGAATATTTATTAGTTGAAGTAATGTAGTAGACCTAAGAGATTGAGATGTTATGTTGAATCCATTTTTTGAGCCATTAATTACTGAAGAAGAACATTATATGCTCGCCAAAAGAAAGACTAAAAACTCAGAATATGCTACCCCAAAAAGAAGAAAGGAAAAATATGATGAGATTACTCCTATTTCCAGATGAAAAGTAAGAACTGAGGATTGATATGCTATGCCTTGCTATACTCCAAACCCTTCAAGACATCAAAAGAAACTAATAAAAGCCCAAGTAGAAAAGCCAGATTTGACACTAAAAGATATAGTAAAACCTAACCAAATACGTTGTAAATGTTCAGCTACACAATCAAAGTTCCACAACTTTGAAATTTCTTATGAAGAGATAGAAAAAGAAGTTCTCAAAATGTTTTCTACTTGGACTATTACAGATAAAGAATACCAAGCATATATTGGATTTATTGGTAACAGATTAGATGATATTAGATTAGAAGCTATGGAAAAAAATAACACGATACAGTTTGAAATAAATAAAATTAAATGAGAAAGAACAGACTATATCAAAAAACATATGCACATCAAAGACAAAGATAATGAGGAAGAAAGAATTTATAATATGACCATAAAAGACTTTGACGAGCAAATTGCTCTACTAAAAAAAGATATGGTACAAGTAGATGATAAAGAAAGAAACTCAGAAAAGGAATTAGAAATATTTTTAAAAATACTGCAAAAAG
>JAHDCT010000131.1 GCA_020629735.1 bacterium
AGAGTACTTCCGTTGGACCCAAGTTGAGTTATTATGGAAAGGCCACTAGACGATCAAGTGTGGAGTGATGAGGTTCCCGTAACCTATCCAGAGTATATTGAGTGAAAGTGCTCACTGAGTACCAAGATCAGATTTGAATTATGGTAATGCGCTTTAGAGATGCAATTGAAGCACGCATTTTAAATAAAGTTAAGCTTTTCGGACTTAGACTAAGTCCAGATAATATAAAAGTGAGGCTAGAAGGTAAGGTTTGGCATTTAACGGTAACTGATATTGCGAGGGAAATGTTTGATTTACTTCGTAGTACTACGTATGTACTTAATAAATGAGAAATTGAAAAAAAAATAGCTGAGGTCAAGTGAGAGTTGTTTCAAGCTTTTGCAGATATAGAACCAGCTGATGGATGGATTTAACGATGCAGCTTAGGAGAGTAGTTTAGTCTCAGAGTTATGAGAAGGTTTTTTAAAGAATCAAGTTCTAATAAATAGGCTAGGGTCGTCTAGATACCCTTCTAGTAGAGTTATGATATCATCCTTCATGGAGTAAATATACATCAGTATAAGCAACTCAATATGACTAACAAATCCATGGAGTTCCTCTCATTCTTTTGATCAAAGCATGTTTTTCTTAATACGAAATTTTTTGAGAGCGTCTTGAGAAGATAAGAGTTCAGTTCAATCTCACGCACTCTTAGCAGGTGAAAGTGCGTGAGAAGATCAGGAGAGTAAAAGCGGGACTTGGTTTGTAGAAATCTTTTGTCATGAAAAATCCTTACTTCAGGAAAGGAAAAGTTGAGCAATTTTTTTGTAAACTAGTGAAGGTTTACTAGTTTCTCATTCGATAATAGTATTGTAAGCATAAATTACCTCGTAATCTTTGAATTTAAAATCTCATCCCATCCCTGTGTTCTTTGTGTCAAATATTGAAAGAAACTTAGCGAAATTTACGCTAATTTGTTCCTTTCGATCAACCGTTCAATCTTTCATAAAGTTGATGAGGTTGAGAAAGGTTAACCTTTTTATGATTTTTGTTATTGAGTTTTTCACTTTGTTGTGAGGTGAGCCTGAACTACTAACTTCATTATTTAGGTCTGACATTCGTTTTTTAGAAAGATAGTAGTGAAAGTGTCTTAAATTATAGCTTTTAGTATTTTTGGGAAGTCATTCAGTATCCATATATTCTTCAAACTTTAGTATGTCTCACGAGTCCACAGCCTCAGAGAGTTGATTCAAAACCATCGAATAGTAGTCAAAGATTTCTCATGGTCAGTCTATTTCATGATCAATAAGAGCTATTAAAGCTTCCGCTTTTTTCACCTTCTGAGAAACTTCTTCACGAATATCTAATCAAGTATTTTCGTTAATCACAATGTGTTGTAATGGAAGGTTCTGCTGATCCATATTTTGAATGAGACTAAGCCAAAACTAGTACTATCTAGTATACTTCCCTTGAGAATATCTGTCAAATGCTTTTATTGAAGTAATTTAGTTGAAAAATATATTGACATATGTATTTATGAGATGAATAGTATTGTTTATTGATATACTTTTTATGGAACAGAAACTAGACATACCAGCCTTAACGGCGAGATTAGATTTTGCTGATGATATAACAAAGAAGTTTCTCTGTGACTTGTTATGACAGTTTGGGCATGAAATAGAAGTAGATACGATAGATGCAGCGAAGTTTGGAGAAACAATAGCCAAAGTAGTTGAAGTAAGTAAATCAAATGAAGAAAAGGTAGGCAACTATCTAACTACCTTAATTGGTTTCCAACAAGAAAAACACCAAAAATTAGCTGTAAATGTGCTTCAGTGAGATATTCTTGTGTCATTAGACAACTTTACTAAGAGTGGAGAAGCATCACAAGAAAAAACCCTAATAAAGGCAATGGGTGCTTTAGAAAAACACCATAGAGTGGATATATATGAAAGATTGCTGGAGTTTCAGAAATGAACCTTTGATCATACACTTGATTCATTGGTGGGGAACAGAGTGTTTTTTAGTGCGTTAAAGCAAGAAGCGAAGAAGATTGCAGTTAGATATATATATAAAAGGAAAATTCTTGAAGGAAGGCCAGATTTACTTCTTATGAATCCAGTAGAGTTGCAGGCACATATTGATGAGGAATTTACTCAAGATTTAAAAATGCTCTCACAATTTTGGACAGAACATGGTGATGTGTTAGAAACTATGTCTTCCTACTGACTCGATCCGCTTTTCTTGATGATGTGAGAAGCTCATATTTCTTCTGAGTATTGAATTGTCTGAGATGTGTTAGATGATTTGTATCAAATTGAATTTGAAGGTAATTTAGAGGTGATCCAGGCTCTGTACGACAGATTCCCAAATGATCTTCATGGTCAATATCGTGGGATATTTTTTGGTTCCGAGAATAAAAAGGAAGGAGCAACATTTAAGAATACGGAATTGAAAGTAGCTTATTCAATGGAATCTGAGATTCGTCCACATAAAGAAGATAAATTTTCACTTTCATTTAATCCATTTAGATCTGACATCCCTGCTGCTGCCTTATATAAGGCTCTTGGAGTAAAGGAATTGACGAAAGTAAATAAAGAATTTTACGAAAAGATTTACAAGAAAATAATTGGAAAAATAGAGATTGAGGTAGAAGCTTTGCCAGATAAAGTGCTAGAGAAAAAAGCCTATAAAGTTGAAAAATCCAACGGGTGAAATAAAGATCATACACTATTGTGTTGTGCGCTTTCAAGCCGAGACTTAAACCTTAAAAAACATGATATAGACAAAATTTTACAAGATATATGATCTTTGCTGTATAAGTTTATACCAGATCTAAGAACCGCTCCAGAGCATTTCACAGAATATGAAGGTAATTGATTTACGAAGCCATTTAGTGGTAAGAATCTATTTAAATCTGTTTTTAGAACCGGAAAGCAATTTCAATGAGCTAATTTAAGTGTTTTTAAGACAACAGAGTGATCAAGTGCTGCTAGACTTGTCTTATGATCTCTTGATGAATTAACCATGACAGATGCTTTATATCTGAAAATACAAATTTCATATTACCTCCAGCATGGTAAAATTCTGAGTCAGGAAGAAGTATA
>JAHDCT010000132.1 GCA_020629735.1 bacterium
AAAACAACAAGTAGAAGATTTATCTATTGAGTTGGTCGAAACTCAACAACAACTACGGATTGATATATATTATTAGTCACAAAATGAGCTAATGAATAAATTGAAATACTTAGGTGAATTTTGCCAACCCGAGTTCACTCTAAAAACATGGTTTATTTGCATCGTTTTTCAACCAATTACATAATACAATTTCAAGTTTTACTGATTATGATTTAAATCATAATTTATGTGTGATGCTCCATGGAACGTCTAAAAAGTCAAAATGTGGATTATTGCTTTTTAAAGTCTAATATCAAGTCGTTTTTAGATGTATTCTTCTCATGTTTATACTTAAAGCTGTAAATATCATATGCATGGAGACACGTATCCATTTGCGTACTCTTACTTTTCGGTTTTTCATGCCTCTTTTCATTTCTTTAATTGTTGCTTCTACATTTGATCTAATTGTCCTTCTTTCTTGAGGGATCTTTTCTATATTCAGTATGCGCTGATGTGCTAAAATATTTTTCTCATTAAAATAGTAGGTCCTTTGTGCTTTGACAAGTTTGCCTCCACTCTTTCTTGTCCGACAAACTTTTCGAAAAGGACACGCTTTACATATTTCAGTGTCAAAGACTGCTTTGTATCTCTTTATGGCTTTTTCAACTTGCACTTTTTGTCCTCCTGCGCAACTCACACTTAAGGTTTGTCCTTCTTTATAGATTCTTAATTTAGCTTCAGACTTTCTTCCCTTAATCGTTGATTGGTATAAGGTAATGTTGTGTTCTTTATTTAGCTTGTCAACATTTTCATTTCCATATGCCCCATCTGCAAAATATTCTGCCCATTCTGGCATTCTGTTTTTCATGTTTACAATTCTTCCTTCTAATATTTTATCATCACTTACATTGTTTTTTGACACAACAACATCAGTTATTAGTTCAATCTCATTATCTGGATGACGAGTCTCACTTATGTGAGTACTATATCCTATATGTGATTGACCGTATTTGGAACTAAACGTGGCTTCGGGATCATCAGGTGATTTTAAATGAGAAGAACTCGATTCCTTGTTTGATTTCACCTCTAGCTTCCCACTGTCTTTTTCATTGAAGTATTCTTTATATACTCTCAAGAAATTAGCATAAGGTTCTTCATTTGAATACTTAGATTTTGATATGAGATTTTTTATTAGGTAATATGCCTCTGCCATCTGCCTATATTCAGGTTCAATATCTTGCTTCCTAATTATAAAGACGTACTGCCCTGATGTTTTAGAAAGATATTTAGAAATTTGATCCTCCACTATTTCCTTGTCTGTTGAATCTAAAACACGATAGAGTCTTTGCAAAACTTCAATAAGTAACCTCAGCTTAGAGTAAGATATGACATTACTATCTACCAAAAAACTATCACCCCTTTGAACACTTGTGTTTACCTCATACTTTTTTATATGTTCTGCAGTAATTGATACAAAAACATTGTCAATGAGGTCTATTCCAGTTTGGTAATAATATTCAATAACTCGATTCTGAAAATTAAAAATACTCGCCTCTGAAAAGATATCTTGCTGAGAATCGCTTATCCCAATAGCATAGCGACTAAGGGAATTAAATGTCAGATTATTGAAAAGAGTATTATAAGTCCAATTGTTTAGATGCTTTAAAATTAATGCACCTACCAACTGGTTTACTGGGACATTAGGTCGACTAACAGAATTTGAATATAAGCATGCAAAATCCCTTTCATTGATCTTTTGAAAGACTTCAGTAAAAAATGATGCCTCAGTTGATTTACTGAAATACTTTCTCTGTTTCTTAGTTAAACGAGATTCAAAACCAAACAGATTGTATTGTTTATACTCTATGTTTTCTTTGAACATAATAAATATTTATCACATACCTTAAGATAGGCATTTAAAGTGATAATAATTATGCTTTTTAGAGTGAACTCCAACCCTCAAAAAAAACAAAGAGTCTTATCAGACACATTGCTTTTTCTGCCAACCGCAATCTTTTCCCACCCACCACCCAAATTAGGTGTTGCTGAGAAACTACATTCTTTTTATATTCGTTATACTATTGTGGATATAAAGTTTTCATACAGAATTATAAGCCTTTCTATGGCTTTTCTTTTGCTGCTTTCCAGCTCAGGAATCAGTATGGATGTCCATTTCTGTCAAGGAAAAATGAAAAGAGCAAATATTTTTGGAAAAGCTAAGACTTGCCAAGAAGTAAATGATTGCTTAATCAAATGTGGTAAAAAGGTAAACTCTTGCTCGACTGAAGACACTTGTTCCACTGATGAAGAGCACAAGAATTGTTGTAATAATGAATCTTTCGAGTTTGATTTAGATTTCGATGCAGCAGAATTAATTGCAACAAAATTGATTTCTGTCAATCAGCAGTTTTTAACCGCATTCACATATACATATGTCTTAGGAGTCGATATTGTCAAAATTGTAACTCCTTTTTCTAATTATATTCCGCCTCCGCTTGAAAAGAACATTGCAGTCCTTTTTCAAGTATTCCGCTTATAGCATTTATCATATTCGTGTAGTTGACTGATGAGTTTTTTCATCAGTGACTTTTCTATTGCTCGAAACATTCGCAGCAGAAAAAAGAAATATGATAAATAGTCAAATCAATGCCTCCACAAGATACATCAGGACCTACAGAATTATCGGAAACTGAATAAGAAAAATTAGAGTGCTGGATTCAGAATGGTGCTCCAAACAATTAAAAATAAGTATTATGAAACAAATAATTTACATTTTATTTTTTGCGGTGACATTTAACTTAGTTAATGCTCAAGAAGAAAACAACTCCTTTATAGGTCTTAATACAGCTTTGACCTCAAAGATGATGGAACCAAATCAAAATCTTAGGAAACACAGTATTTTACTTGATGCTAGACTTAATAATGAATTGGTAGTAGGTAATTTGAATGTGGGCTTTTCAATAATTGGGATTGCTAATTACCAAAAATCCAATACTGATTCAAAGTTTGCATATTTAATGCGTCACCCAACTTCTAATAATCAGATTGGAAAAACGGCAAGTGAAATTGTTGTTCATTCTGCTCAGATTTCATTTGCTAGTGC
>JAHDCT010000133.1 GCA_020629735.1 bacterium
ATGGGTACAACGAAGTTATTTATGAACCAAAGTCTATTATAGTTCGTCCAACCCAAGCAACTGCCCAGTTAGTTTTCTTGTGATCAGAACATTTTAATGAAAGGAGGTTGTTGTTAGCTGAGGAGAAATTAGGAAAGTAAAAAAACTACTTAATATTTCTAATAAAAATTTCAGCTTCTGTAGATCATGTAGCTCACGTAGACCTCGACTTAATTCTATTTTTTAATTTTTCGTATCAAGCTTGCATTCACTCTCCTTTAGAATGAATAAAAAGATTTTGGATTCGCAGCTATGAACATGTATTCCTTCGATTTTTTTTACAAGCTCAGGCTTATTTTCAGCTATCTTAAGGAGTTGATCAAAGCCAGTAATATTAACAAGAAATTTTATGTGAGTAGTTGCTAGTTTTAGTATGCTAAGTAAGTTTTTAGAAAAAATGACGACTTTCCCATCTTTTTCAAGAAGTGTCTTGTCTTCCGATGCTCTCAGTCTTTTATCATCGAGGTGATAAATAACATTTGGCTGCGCTTGCGCTTGACTCATAGAGGCATTATATAATAAATATCTTTTTGTAATTATTATTTTTATAATGTCAATTATCTTTGCTTGCATATTATCACTAAACAGCTAGTTTAAGAGTCTCTTGTTTGAATTCTATTGACAAAATAGGATTTGTATGTATAAGAGAATCTTACAGTACAACGTTAAAATCACAGTTAAATTAAAAAAAAGTGCCTATGAAAGATCTATTGATCTGCGTACCTGTCTATAACGAGGAAGGTACAATTCAAGTGCATATGCAAGCTCTTTTCGAGAGTGTCTTGCATTTTTGCAAAAAACAAATCGTTAACCCCGAGAACGTCGAGATCCGTTACTGCTTTAACGGAACTACTGATGCTTCTGAGGGTAAGTGGGACAAAATTCTGATGAGTAATCCATATTTTCAGAAGAAGGTCCACAAGTACACGTCAACAAAGGGTAAAATAAATGCTCAGAGAAGAATGTTAGTAGGAGCTAAAGTTGGCTTCAAACACATCCTTTTCATTGATGCTGATGCCGTGATTGCAAAAGATACGATCGTGAAACTCCATCAGAATTTATTAGACGGAGGAACACGCTTAGTGTATGGCAATATGGTACCAATTGCATCTCAAGGTTTTTTGCCCTTTCTACAACGAGTTCATTACTCACATCAAGATGAGATTCTCACGCCTCGCAACTACTTTCATGGACGTTGTTTCATGATTCAAGCTGAGGATGTTGATGCTTTCTTTGATACACGGTCTTTGGAAAAGAAAGACCTAACAGATGGGTTTCGTGTTGATGACATTCACTTGTCGCGATACTATGCTCATGAGTATGGACCTAAAAGCATGAAACATGTATCTGATGCAGCAGTACAGTTTCAAATGATTAGCTCGTTGCGTGACTACTATCGTGCAATGAAGAGACTCCACAACGAAATATACCGATTAAATATTCTGTTTCCTGAGCACAAGTACCTTCAAAAGGAATACTTTGTTCGCAAAATTGATTGGAAAAAGCTAAGAAGACTATCTTGGCGGACTCAGTTTCACTACATCGTATATAAGTTGTTTGACTCAACTATAAAGCGATTAGCGAAAACTTCAATTAGAGCAGAACTGAGCGGTGTAAAAAGACGAGGAGAAATGTGGAAGCCAACAACTTCTACGAAGAAATCTATTATTTAACTAAAATCAAAAATCTATCGAAAAAAACAAACGGTACCCTGGAAACCGATTCAATTCCATATCGAAATCATTTTTTTAACGAATTTAATGTAAACTAAAAAAACACCATACTATTATGGATTTACGAAAAAAGTACGGACATTTAAATTACTTAAACCTTGCATCATCGAACGACCCTAAAAGACTTTTCCCTCAAGGGTGGTTAAATATTGATGTGATTGCCGAGCCTGTAGAGGGGGACTACAACTATTACCAATGCAACATCTCGGAGTTGCCTACTGAATTTGATGGTCAATTTGAAGTCATTCGTGCTTCTCATGTCCTTGAACACTTCTTCATGAATGATGTTCAGGAGGTTTTGAAAGGATGGAAGCGAGCAATGAAGCCAGGTGGGAAAATCTATATTTCTGTGCCTGACATTCTTGCTTGTGCGAAGATGATTGTGAAGGGATGTGACACCAAAGGAAGAGCTGCTATTTCTGCACTCAAACCGACACCTGTCATTACCCAGTTTTTGGGCTTCCACTCAGAGCAGAATGACCAACAAATTAATAACATTCATATGCGACATCATATGTTGCTAACTGACTATGCCTTGATTGAATTGTTGGAGCATGTGGGATTTGTCAATTGTAAGAGGATTGAGAAGAGTGAAGATCCTGCATTCGCAAACAACATCAAGGATGACAGTCAGAATAGCTTCAGTATGTGCATTGTCGCGAAAAAACTTATGTAATGAATTGGAAAGATATTTATGATGATTTTCTTGTCGTCGAGAATTATGCCGAAGTTGAGCAGAATTTCGAGAAAGAGAATTTCATCAAAATTTACGGTCATAGGTCGTGGGAACTTGTTCGCATGATTGCTATGAGGGAGTCTTGTGACTTTAGTGTTCCTAAGCGCTGTTTTGTACCAATCGCCTTTGCGAAAGCTATTAATGCAAATTATAATCCTCAGGATAAAAAGTATGCATATGACGGGGAGACGGATTTTAGAGAACCAAACCCAGTCAGATTAGCTGAAGTAAGAGAATTGATTGAACCACACATTTCATTCCTAGTGAAATTCTTTGATAAGTTTTACGAAGGTCGAAAGATTTTTCGAGGAGGGAGTGGTATTGAAGGATTTCATAAAAAGTTGTCCTTCGCTGGAGCTGCTAAGTCACAAATACAAGTTAGAGAAGAAAGTACTGAAGAGGCTGTACGAAGATGCATCCCTTGGGTCATCGCTAGTACTTCAAGTGAGTGGGCTAAATACTACTTTAATATTCATGGTATAATCGACGGGTACAATGTCGGTATGAATGTTATGGAGTTAGTGGGTAATCCATTCATCCATGG
>JAHDCT010000009.1 GCA_020629735.1 bacterium
TACATATAGAACCCAATCGAAAAAAAGTGATCAATGAAAAGCTCTGAGAAGAGCATCTTTGGGAGATGGAAAATAAATTAAACGAACGTAAGAAGGTTGAGAAAATATATCCACCAGAAAATCATATTTTCGAGGTGTATAATCGTCTTCCTGAAAACGAAATTAATGAGATAAAAGTAGTGATCTTAGGACAAGATCCTTATCATGGGGAGTGACAAGCTCATGGTCTTTCATTTAGTGTTCCAGATGGAGTAAAGCTCCCACCATCTTTGAAGAACATAAAAAAAGAAGTAAAAGACGATGTAGGGTGAAAAATGAATGAATCTGGTGATTTGACAGAATGGGTGAACCAATGAGTATTCTTATTAAATTCAGTATTAACAGTCGCTCATTGAAATCCTTGATCTCATGCAAAGCTTGGTCGGCAGGAAGTAACTGACGTAACGATACAACATATTTCTGATAAGAATAGTGCCTGTGTCTTTCTTCTTTGGTGATCGTATGCTCAAAAAAAAGCAGTACTTGTAGATAAAAGAAAGCATCTTATTATATCTTCTCCACACCCATCTCCCTTATCAGCATATAGGTGATTTTTTTGATCAAAACCCTTTTCAACAGCGAATAAATTCCTGCTATCGCATTGAAAAACGCAAGTAGATTGGTAGAATGTCGTCATTGTATTTGATAGTAGTACATGAATCCAAATTGCACAACAGCCATGTATTGAGTATTTGTTGTAAGTTTCTTAGCTTGCTGCTTTTTTTTCGTTGATACAACAACGTACGCATTTACTATATACCAACCAACGCCTAAGGATGTTGAAATTAGTGAGGAGTTGAATGAAAGAATTGATGATCTCCTTATAGGTCAGGAAGAAAAAGCATGAGAATACCATGATAAGCTTTTGCGTATGTATAACACAAGAATTGCACGTGATGGAGAAACGTGGAGGATGTATATTCTTTCTAACCTAATTGACCACATAAACTCTCATTACCTTTCTGATATTGAAAAGTTAGATTTTATTTCTGATGATTCAGTAACCAAATTTGTTTCCAGAAATGTCCCTTATAATGATCCATGATATGTACCTAAAGATCTAGTAAGATTATACGATTCATCAACAGTTCTGATTGCTCATGGAACTTCTTCTGCCGAATGACCATTTCATCTTATCCGTAGGGATATTTATGATGCAACAATTTTATTAAGTCAGGCATACGCTAAAAGGTTTAATGAGAGATTAAAAATTAATAGTGCATTTAGAAGTTTTGAAATGCAAAGAGATAATTATTCTGAGCAATGCAGGTTAAATAAAATTTGTGCTTATCCTGGGTTTTCAGAACATCAGTGAGGACTAACCATAGATATTTGAGGAATGCATGGTGAAAAATACCTATGGATGAAAAAAAGCGCGCACAAGTTTTGATTTCATCAATCATATCAACATGGATATGAACACGATCATTATCATAAAGAACCTTGGCACCGAAGGTATGTGGATGAATCCTTTGCAACTGAATTGCACGAAACATGAATGACTTTTACTCAATGGTATGAAGAGAGGTTTGCGAGTAAGCAATAAAGCAGGCTTATTCTGCTAGGATAAGTAGAATGATTATAGAGAGTGTGCATATATGTATAATACAAAGGTGAGATATTGAGGAGAGGAGTGCTTTTAGTACTATTTATTCTACCTATGAGCTGGATTTTCCATGATATTGTTTTTTATGGAAGTTATGTTATAGCTGCTTATCTAGTATATACCTTTCTAAAGAAAGTTATCCGTTTTCAAATTCTATGAATTATCTTTCGAGGATTCTTGGCTCTCGTATTTGTGCGAGCAAGGTTTTATGAACCATATAAAATTGTCGTAAAAGAAACGATGATTGACGTGTGATTTAAAAAGAACGTTGTACTTATCGCAGATTTACATATTGGTGCATATAAGGGTGAGTCTTATGTACAAAAAATAGTGTGAAAGTTGAGAGAAATTAATGATATCGATGCTATACTCATAGCTTGAGATCTAACATACAATCCAAAGAAAATTGATGCTGAGTCTCTCGAAAAAATATTTTCAGCATTTTCGCAGATTCAGATTCCAGTCTTTTTTGTGCTTGGAAATCATGATATTGAAAAGCCATGACCAGACCTAAGGAAAAATTTAGTAGATGCAATGACGAAAAACTGAGCAATCTTCTTGCATAATGATGTATATGCTCTGTGAAATGTGAACTTAGTAGGGTTGTGACCTCATTTATGAGGAGAAGATAGAGTGACCATATTAGATCAATTTTCAAAAGTAGATAATGTGCTAGTACTGACTCATAATCCAGATACGACAAGAGTCTATAAAGATCAAACTGCTGATGTAACTCTTGTATGACATACTCATTGTGGTCAAATTAGATTTCCATTTATACAGGATCTTATTCGTCCACATATTTACCCAGTAGTGGGGGATTTTGATTGTGGTTTGTATAAAGATTCAGCTTCCAGATTGTATATTACTCCATGATTATGAGAGGTGATTCTCCCTATGAGATTACTTAATCCACCGCAGATTGATATTTTACGTCTAAGATAGAAAATGCGTTTGTTTTATACCCAATACAAAGTTACAGATGGACATATCACATGCCATGAGCAGCGTGTTATTAAACATATGCACGTTTTAAGGATGAAGAAATGAGATATGTGTCTGTTTCAGCAAGCGTGAACAAAAGAAAGATATCTTTGAGAAATTATAGAGTATAATAAAAAAGGAGTAGTAGCTAAAGTGAGAGAGCATATGTGATGCCAAAGCGAGCAAAAAAGAAAAGTATCAATGATTATCGGTTTGCCAAACTCATTTGCGAAGTGTCAAATAATTGTCCAAAAGCTGTCTGAAATATGAGTTCATAAAATTATCTTTTGGAAGTCGGATCATTCTCAGTGATCAGATCTACATGAGAAAAAAAGAGAAAAATTATCAAAAATTGCACTCGAATCACTCGAGCAATGTAATGCTTGGGAGCTCACCCAAGTGAAATATACAAAGGGGCTAAAAGAAGTAGAGGAAGTAATGAAAAAAGCAGAACATATAGTTTTTGGTGATATGGAAGAATGATTGCCAAATATAGCGGAGCAAATTGATCTGCAAAAAGTAACTTCAGTGCTGTGAGTTATTTGACCAGAAGGCCATTTCTCTCCAGATGAACTTCGTATCCTAGGTGAGCTAGGAGCAAGAAAAGTAAGTCTTTGAGGGAATATATTAAGAACTGAGACAGCATCTATTGTAACCTCTCGGTGGCTGATGCAAGGATAGAAAAGTAAAAATAAAGAGCTTCCTAAAAGGAAGTTTTTTTATGTCCAGAAGTAAAGAGAAATACTGGTTTTATGCTTTTCTTGAGTTGAGAAAGAGAAGTACTTTTCTATATTTGAAGAAGATTACAGGGAAACATAAAATCTCACAATTACTTATCTTATTTTAGGCAATGAATCAATTTGAACATTCACAGGAAATTCTAAAATTTTGGAAAGAAACTGATGCATTCAAGAAATCAGTTGAAGAAAGATCTACATCGATGATGTGGAAGTTTTTTGATGGACCTCCCTTTACAAGCTGAGATCCTCACTACGGACATCTCTTACAGTCAACCGTAAAAGACATGATTCCAAGGTGGATGACTATGCGTGGATATAGAGTGCCTCGTGTTCGATGACGAGATTGTCATGGTATTCCTGCTGAAAATTTTGTGAATAAAAAGTTATGAATTACCAGCAAAAAGCAAGTTGAAGAAGAATTTTGATTACAAGAATACGTAGAAGAGTGTCGTACTATGGTAAATCAGGTAAATGATAACCGAACGTGGTTTGTTGATAACCTAGGTCGTTGGGTAGACATGGAATCTGCTTACTTTACGATGAATAATGACTACATGGAGTCAGTAGTTCATCTATTTTCTGATTTGTATCACAAAAATCTTATTTACAAAGGGTTTAAGGTATTATGATACTCATGGGCTTTATGAACCGCATTATCAAACTCTGAAATAGCTGAGTGATATAGAGATAGGCAAGACCCTGCAGTAACTGTAAGAATGACTATTAAAGACGAAATTAAAGATGTAGCAGTATGAATCATCAAAAAAGACGAAAAGTTCCTTATGGTATATGATATTAGATCAGGTAAACGGTTTATGCCTTGAGGTAAAAAGGAATGAGATGAATCAATTTATGATGCCACAAAAAGAGAATTGGCAGAAGAAATCGGAATTACTATCGAAGAATCAAAGCATGTTTGATGAGTTAAAGTTGCCCATCATGGGACATTACGACAATTACAATATGTTAAAATAGAAAAGTATTCTTGAGAATTTGTAAATTTAGAGCCAGAAAAACAGGGAGCAATTGCTCGAGTTACGTGTACAGAAGATGAAGAAGGTAAAAAAGAAGTGCGTGTAGAGGTGATTGGAGAGGAATCAGCTAACGTTATTACAGATCAAGATCAAATTGCGCATGATTTTGCAGACCTGATGATTGTGCATTATAAAAAATATGAAAACCAAGATATGATGGATGCTCCATTTAATCTTTTTGCATGGACAACAACACCATGGACGTTACCAAGTAATATGTTTGGAGCAGTAAATAAAGAAGTTACTTACGCAATTGTGTTTGATAAAGAAAACAAAGAATATGTGGTAATGTCTAATCAGCTCGTTGAAAAATATTTCAAAGACGCAGAGCGTTATATGCACCTTTTCGATATGACCTGAGATCATTTCGTAGGGCTAAGCTACAAACCGTTTTTTGATTATTACTATATGTCACCAAATATTGATAATGAGTATCATGATCAGGTTCATAAAATTCTCCATGCAGATTTTGTAACAGGAGATTCAGGAACAGGTATTGCTCATGAAGCACCTGCGTTTTGAGAAGATGACTATTATCTAGTAACAAGTATTCTACCAAAAGACGAAGCAAAGAAATGGTTGTTTAATCCAGTGAATGATCATGGTGAATTTACTCAGGAGGTGAGTGACTTTGCAGGGATGAATGTTATTGAAGCAAATAAATCTGTAATTGAAGCACTAAAAAAGTCATGAGTATTAGCTAAACACGAAACCATACAACATAGTTATCCACATTGCCCTAGAACAAAAACTCCACTTATCTATAGGGCTCAAGAAAGTTGGTTTGTAAAAGAAGACGAACTGAAAGCAAAAACAGTTCCTCTTACTGATGAGATTAATTTTGTACCGAAGAGTATTAAAAACAGGTTTGTAAACGGACTTGAATCTGCGCCAGACTGGAATGTGAGTAGAAGTAGATTCCGAGGAGCCCCTTTACCAATCTGGGAAAATGAAGAAGGAACTGTAAGACAGGTACCAGGAAGTTTACAAGATATCTTTCAGCTCAATAGGAAGCAGAAGCAGTTGACCAAGGTTATTTTAATCAGAAACGGAGAAACTGACTTTGAACAGTCTTGAACGTATGACTGTGTACTATGAAATGAAGCAAAGTTAACAGCGTGAGGAAAAGATCAAGCAGAAAAAATATCAAAAGAGCTTGAGCAAGTTCATGTAGATCATATATATGCATCGCCATTGTACACCTGTATCGATACAGTAAGTCCTTTATGACTTCTTAAAGGCTTAGTAACGCATACGAGCGATGAGTTAAGGAACCCAGATTGTCAGAACTTACAAGGGAAAGAAGCCCAATACTCAGCATCATGTGAAACATGAGCCTCAGAAAAAAGAGATGATGTGCGTAAGAGAGTAGTTACATTTTTTAACGAACTCGTTCAAAAGCACGCTGGTGAAACAGTAGTGATAGCAGCCGATCGTGAAGTACTTTTCTTAATGAGAAAATACATCTATTCATGAGGACATAATAAAAAAGATTTTATGCTGACTATTGATAACACGCAACCAGATTCACTCCCATATGAAATTGAGGTAGTACAAGCTGATTCATGACTCGTTCTAGATTTGCATAGACCATACATCGACAAGATAAAGTTAAATGATCCAGAAAATGGTGAAGAACTAGTTAGAATACCAGATGTATTAGATTGTTGGTTTGAGTCAGGATCAATGCCGTATGGGCAAGATCATTACATGAAGAACGCAGCAGAACCTGTGGGAAGTTTTTCAACGACAGCAGATTTTATTGCAGAAGGGTTAGATCAAACAAGATGACGATTTAGATCATTACATGTACTTTGAGCCGCATATACTGATAATATTATTTACAAAAACGTAGTGGTAACATGAATGATTCTTGCAGAAGATGGGAAAAAAATGTCAAAGAGCGAAAAGAACTATCCAGATCCAAAATGATTGCTCACACAATATGGTGCTGATGCATTTAGACTCTATGTATTATGATCTCCAGTAGTAAGATCAGAGCCGCTTAGATTTAGTGAAAAATGAGTAGAGCAGGTATTAAAAGATTTCGTGATTCCATTACAAAATGTACGAAATTTCTTCAAAACCTATGCAGAAGTAGATAATCGAATAGCGCCGAAGTGAGAATTATACTTTATGCGTCATGCGAAAAAAGCAACTGATGAGTACAATGAAGACGCTTCGATAGCGCTAAGTGAAGAAGGAAGAGCTTCTCTCGAAGAACAGTCATTTAAAGAGAAAGTGATAAGAATTAATCCGCAAGTAATATATACGTCACCAAGTCCACGTTGAGTAGAAACTGCTGCCTGAGTACAGAAAGTATTAAAAGAAGCATATTGAAAGGACATAGAGATAAGAGAAGACGAGAGGCTATTGGTAACAAATGCAGATGGTATTTGATACTTTCTTCAAGAAATGGAAGGGAATGAAGAAAGAGTTTTATGTGTAACCCATCAACCGTGTATAGCAGCTGCTATGGAGTACATTCTATGACATGCAGCCACACGTGCAACCTACAATCAGGTAGTTAAACTGCCGGCTATAAAAATTTCTTCTGAGCTTGATCAATGGATTATATGAGAATTAGCAAAGACGATTAATGAAGTGGATGAAAATCTCGAAGCATACCACATAGAAGGAGCGACGAAAGATCTCCAAAATCTTATGGAAAAAGTAACCAATCGATGGTTAAGAAGAAGCAGAAGAAGATTCTGGGCTGAATGAGTATCAGAAGATAAAAAAGCAGTATATCGGACGCTACGAGAAATTATCCTCAACTACCTTAAGTTGGCAGCTCCTTTTGCTCCTTTCGTAACAGAAGGAATCTATCAAGAAATGAAATCATTTGCTCTTCACATGCAGAAAGAAGATTCAATACATAGAACTTTCCGGCCACTATGATGGGATATGTATAAAAACGAAGCGTTATCGGAAGAGATTACTCAGGTGAGAAAAATAATTAAGTGAGCTATGTATTTGAGAGCGAAGCATCAAACTAAAGTAAAACAACCACTGAAGGAACTTAAATTTAGTTTCTAAGTAAAGGCACTTATGTAAGTTTTTTAGTTCTCAAGACGTTTTATGAATCGCACGTGGTGAATCGCTGCAATTATGACATCAATTGTATTTGGAGCGACCTATTCTATCTTTAGTAAATTCTTGTTACAGTGGACAATACCTGAAACAGTTATTCTTTTCTCACAAGTTTTTGCGGTTTTAGCAGCAATAGTTTTCTTTTGACTTTTTCCTGAAGTAAGACGTATATATACATTTCCAAATAAAAAAATTGCCATTATGATGTTAGTAGCCATTTTTTCAGGAGTATTAACTCCTTTGTTATATATGAAATGATTGAGCGAGACATTAGCCACTAATGCAATAGTAACATCAAGAATGTCATCGATTTTTATGTGAATTATTTGATTTCTACGAATTTGAGAGCGTATAACATGGAATTGGGTTATGGGAACCACCTTAATGTTCTTCTGAATTATTTATATTACAACGATTTGATTTGTAGAAGGTTTTTCAGTTGATATATGAGTTGCATTAGTTTGTATAGCAGCATTATGTTCTGCTATAGGTCACTCAATATTTAAAAAGTATCTTTCAGATATAGAAGTAGAATTAGCCATTTTCCTAAGGAATGGTTTGTGAGTTATTGTGTTCTTGTTTGTCGTACCTCGAATGATGTGAGTCGAGCATAATCTAGGAGTCTGATTACAACCAGATATTTGGATATATTTCTTATGACTAGCATTGATACCAGTATTCTTTTCACAGTATCTACGGTATTCATGATTACAACATGTTCCGGCGTCATTAGCTGGATGTTTAAGTTTGCTCTCGCCTTTATTTTGAATAATGTATGCATATGTGTTTCTTTCTGAGCCACTATGATGGCATCATATGCGAGGAACGCTTTGTTTGCTTTGAGGAGTAGCAATAACCATGACTAAATTTCCTGACCAAAATACATTAAAGAAATTATTGATACGAAAGTCACAAAAAGTGTAATTTATCCCTTATATGAAAATCACTATGGATAGGAAAATGGTAATGATAGGTATATGAGTTCTGTTTTTTGGAATTGTCCTAGGAATGTTTATCAGTAAAGCAAAAAAAGAAGTAATTAATGACAATCAATGAGCGTTTTCGACGCAGTCCTTTTGAGGTGAGTCATGAACATATATTGCTTGCCCACGAGAAGAAGTTCTTTTTGAAGAAGGGGAAATTACTATTAAAAGTCCTTTCGTTGAAAAAATGTATCCTGTTGTCTCATTTCAAAAGAACTTTCTTGTAGAGAACTTCGATCAACGCGGATCAATTACAGCAAGAGATAATCAACAATGGACTGCCCAGTTTGATATGCAAGCAACAAATATTGTAGCAAAAAAAGATCAAGGAAAATGAGTATACTGTGATTATATTGATAATGAGGTATCTCTCGTATCATTGTATCCAGATAAAAGGTTACTTTCTTGAGAGTGTGAAGCAATAAATGATATTGAAAAAATATGATTTATCTGCAAATAAATCTATTTAATAACATAGTTGAATAAAGTCGCGAGTTTACCTTATAAGCTGATTTTTGAGAGGAATTCAATAACTACTTCTATCTCAATCTGGTTAGGAAAGTCTAACTGGATTTTCTCTTTCCATGCTTTTAAAGCATCTTGAAGAGCAGATTTGTTTAGAGTAGTAGTCAAATTCATAGCAATAATAACCCTAGGATCTTCTCCAACATCAGGAGTATAGTAAATAAGATCAAGGTTGTTTATTTTTGTCTCCTGAGAAAAATGAGTATTAAACGATTCTCTAACATGATCCATATCATAGTCTTCTTGTCATTTTTCTTGTTCTATTTCTTGATAATTTTCTTGTCGTTCAACCAGAAGAATATCAATTAAATCTTCCTGTTCTTGAAGGTAGGTATAGAGTTTTTCTTTGAAGCCTTCTTTGTTAGAAATTTTCTTTTCTGTATAGACACTTATATGTGCGAAACGTTTAACACTTGTATAATAATCAATTCAAAGCAAGGTAATATTGCCATTATACAAGACGGTAAAATAATGCTCAATTGAGTCACGAATCATTTCCTCCGGGGTAAGAACATTGGCTTCTTTTACCTTAACTGAGGTAATTGGAGTAATAGAAACATCAAGATTGATATCTTTTTCGAGACTCTTAGAAAGTTTTTCTGTTAACTCCCTTTTACTGTCATCGGTAATATTTTCTACGTATTCTTGAGGTACTTTAAGTGATAAGGAAATATCACTTTGTTCTGATCAAACTGCTTCGTAGTTCATGGATTCAATACGAATCTGGTCGCTGAGATTCGTAAAGTAACGCTCTGAAACTGAGTTGATTATCTTTTTCGTCGAAATATCTCTGGTGATTCAGATAAGACTACTCGCAAGTGGAATACATAAGATAGTAAGCATGAAAAAAACATATCATGCGTTCATAAAACTTCTTTTTAAATCATCTTTCTGATTTGGGTAGAATCAAAAGCTATAAAAGATAATGATTCAAGAAATAATAATCGCAATAAGGTTAGTAAGGAAAAGAACACTACTTCCTCGACCGATATTAAAACTTCAAAAGGCTATTCAAATTCAAATAACTCATAAGGGAGGAACTAATGACGCAGCCATAGCAACACCAGCAAGCCCTTCTGCCATCTTTTTATATCACATCGCCAAGAAAGCTAAGACTCATGAGGCAATAGCAATTCATAAATCTACGAGAGTAGGCTGTGTTCTAGATGCTATTTCTGGGGTAACTTCGGTAAGTGGTATTGCCCATGTTATTAGCATTGCCACAAATATTCCTCAAAAAATACTTAAAAGAAGAAGTTTCAGTGAAGAGAGAAAGAACTTTTTATTTCAGGTGCTAATAGCGAAAGCAACTCATTGAATTGGTCTCATAATAGGAGCAATAATCATCGCTCAAATGACGACCGGAGTAGCATTAATCAAAAGTCAGAAGGTCGCTATAATAATAGACAAAAACATCTGACTCCGGTATTCAAGAGTTGTATCTACATCTTGGATAATATGTTGAGCTATTCCTGTTTTTTGTTCATCAGAAAGATCTCGAATAGCAATTTTTTTAAAGACATCTGGTGCTTGTTCCATACGGGGCGTAATTAGGGTACAGGAGAGGTGAGTGTAGAATGGTTTCTCCCAAATAAAAGCGGATATTCTTAGTTATTTTGCTTTGATATTTGCACTATTTTTACTACTATTATAAACAGTGATATATAAATTGAATCATAGGTAAGATGAAAACGTAATCAAACCAATTTATATGCACACGTATCCTACCATAATTCTACAGGAATACGCTTTATTTCGCAAGTTGATATGTGGAGTAGTAATTGATATCGAAACTTCGTTCTTTTATTGTTGGGTCTTGGCCTAGCAGTAGTCTGATTTACAACCTTTGAATGAGCAAATACACTTATTGCTTCACTGCAAGGAGATAGTCAATCTGCTAATAACTTCGCGGTAGCGTCTATTGAGTGACCGTCAGTTACTTATACTGATGAGGGTTGAGCTGTTAAAGTAGTAGATAAAGAAGATGAAATAACAGACTTTTGTATTGATTTCCTGGCAAAATAAGTATAGTGCTTGGTATCAAATTATGTGTTCTTTTGTGTATTAGAGCAGCTTTCTTAGTTTTGGAAAGTAGCTATTAAATAGGAAAAAATTTAACTTTTTGAATATATATACTTCATGGCAAACTTGAGAGCGATTAAAACGCAAATTAAATCAGTATGAAATCTAAAGAAAATAACGAGAGCGTTAGAAGTGGTTTCTACCGTAAAACTTCAGAAACTCAAGAATCAAGCAGAGTCACTGAAAGACTACCTCGTTGATCTAATGACTATTGTAAGTACGGTAGGAAGATATCATTCGATTTTTGGTGAAACAACTCAAAGTGTATCTGCAAAGAAATTAGTTGTAGTTATAAGCTCTGAAAGAGGACTCTGTTGAGGTCTAAATTCTAAACTTCTTAGAAAAATCAATAAAGAATGTGGTAAAGAAAATGTTGAGTATTTTGTAATTGGAAAAAAGGGCCTAGAGTACTTTAAGAGAGTAGGAGCAGATATAGTATGATCTTTAGCTGTGGGTGATAACTTTACAGAAGAAACACTTCTGCCGTTATTTACCTTCTTTGATCAGGCACTGACAAGCAATGAGTACGCTGAAGTGAAACTCTACTTCAACTACTTCAAGAATAGTATGTTTCAAATTCCTACGAGTGTTGAGCTATTTCCATTCCGTCAGGAAGCATTTTCGCAATTCTTAGAAGATATTAATGTTGATATTGTAGAACCTGAGATTGGTGATAAAGATCTAATGATTGAACCGGATGTGGAAACATATATGGATGAGTTAAGAAGACAAATCAGAAACTTTGTTATTATGTCGGCAATGGTGCAAAATAAAACAGGTGAACATGCAGCTCGTATGATCGCTATGAAGAATGCTAAAGACAACGCCACTCAGTTCTCAAAATCACTGAAGCTAACATTTAACAAAGCTCGTCAATGAGCGATTACTCAAGAAATTTCAGAAATCGTATCTGCAAAGATCGCTATTGAGGGATAAGATAAATGTTGAAAAGTGAGAGGAAAGAAAAGCATTTAGTTGAAAAAGAAAGGTATGTTTACAGCTGCAGAATTAATTCAAGCGTATTCTAAAGATCCACTTCATAGGTATCAAATGGAATCGCCTACTATACAAGGACATCAAGTGAACTCAGTCTGCTGAGATTCAATTGATGTTTTTTTACGTATTGAAGAAGATAGCTTAAGCGAGTGGAGTCGAGAAGGAGAGACAGCTATTCAGACCACTGCAGCAGCTAGCATGTTATCAGAAGTTATTCAATGAGAAAAAGTAGAAACAATTTTACAGCGAGACTATGAGTTTATGAAAGAAATATGATTAGACGTTTCTCCGAGAAGAAGAAGGTCTATCATATCTGCTTTGCTCGCAACGAAAAATGCTCTCCATGAGTTCAAAAAAGACGGAATTGTTGAAACGTATGATGACCTTTTATAAAGGCTAAGGGTTATGAAAAATGCATTTTTACGTGAAGTAAATATGACATTTCTTGGTAAATAAAAAAAACACTAGTGGATAAAATCTTCAAACGCAGAGTTGATATCATCAACATCATCATCCTGATTAACATCATCTAGAAGATCTTCAATGTCATGTGTTTCATATTTATGAAAATTGAATTCTTCGAGTTTAGTATCGATAATTTCTTGTTTCATATCTTGCTTCTCTTTTCTCAATGGTTTCACCGTATTTCGTTTTTCCTTCCCTTGTTCGAGGAGTACTTCGTGAAGATCGCTATGTGCATGTTTTAGGTCGTGCCAATGAGTATATTTTTCTTCTTTTTTAGTCTTTTTTGAATTGTTTTTAGCTACCTTTTGAGTAGCTTTATGTCAGCTAGGTTGTGGTCTCATTCCTTTTTTTCTAAGAGTAAAGTTGCTATACGTACAGTAAATATGATGAAAATAATAAATTCATGGTAACGGATAAAAAGACTCAAATTTCTGTACAAAATCTATAAAAGATCAACTCTCTAATAGTAGGAAAATGAGATGAATTTGTCAAAAATATGTGAGTATCTAAGTGTGAAGTACGAAGTAGACTTATGCTCACCGTAATCACTAAATAAAGCTCCCATATAAGGCGAGTTATAAGAATGTGCCAATCAAGATTTACTTTAATTTATGTAGGTTAACCCATGTTACAAATTTCAGATATCGTAGTTCAAGTAGAAGATTCAACAGTACTCAACGGAGTATCATTGAGTTTTGAGAAAGGAAAAAATTATTGTATCCTAGGAAAAAATGGATCAGGAAAATCATCACTCGCTTTGACAGTGATGGGTCATCCAAGCTATGAGGTAGTAAGTTGAAATATTATGCTTGATGGAGAAAATCTTCTTGAAATGGAAGCTGACGAAAGAGCTAAGGCAGGAATTTTTCTTGCTTTTCAAAGTATACCAGAAGTGAAGTGAGTAAAACTATTCGAGTTTCTTCGTACGATATATAATGCTCGTTGGGATAAGAAAGAGTCGTTTGTTTCTTTCAAAAGAATCATTATTCCACATCTTGAAGAATTAGGGATTGATCAAGAGTTTCTTTGGAGAGATTTGAATGTTTGATTTTCAGGTTGAGAAAGAAGAAAGATAGAAATATTGCAATTAAAGATACTTGAACCAAGATATATTTTCTTGGACGAAGTAGATAGCGGTCTTGATGTAGATGCTTTTAGGGCAGTAGCAAACCTTCTAAAAGATCGTAATTGAGAAGATAATTCATTCGTGATTATTACCCATTATTTTTCAATTTTAGAGTACATTAATGTGGATCAAGTACATGTACTTGAAAACGGAAAGGTAACAGAGACGTGAGGGAAAGAAGTAGCAGAAAGAATTAAGTCACTTGGGTTTGAAAAGAGTTAAAAAATATATCAATGAGGTTGTTACAAAAAGAAAAACAGAAATTTGAGTGTATCTAGACAAATTTCTTTATCTTTCTTCTGCTTCAATGAAAAAAGTCATCTTATGAATTTTATTTTTAGTATGAGTGCTTGGTAGCGTTGTTGGATTTAACTATCCGGAGTCAGTAAAGTATCTTGATAAACCTGAGGCGCCAACAGTACATCCAATTATCCCTAAAGAGGTAGTGAATATTCCACTGCCACCACCTCCTATTGACATTGAGATCTGAGAGTCATATTTAAACCCTCTTGAAGAGGTTATTTTTACACATTGTCACCATTCTGAAATTGGTATAAGAAAATGTGGTGAGTATCAGTATCTTGTAGAAGAGCTTGAACCTAAGTTGGAGAGATTGGCTGAAATTATTAAAGACTCTTTTTCTGAATTTGAGAGAGAAAATGTTATGCGAGAGTTGCAGTATATGATAGAAAATAAATTCTATGAAGCGAAATCAGAGAAGTCAAAATTTCTAATTGCTTATGTACGGATATGATTACAGGATCTAGTCATTGAAGAAGATGCAGATGAAATAACTTCACGAATATGAGAAAAAATACTTTCTTTTAAGAAGACATGAGGTATTGTGGCATATAATGAAATGCCAGGTGATAGAACCATTTTTTGAGATGATACCCTTATTTCATTTAATAACTTATTTGATATATCAGTAGCAGCGTATTTTGACTCCGGAGAAGTAATTACATGAGAAAGTGGTCATCAAGTAATTGCATACTTTGGAGAGATGTGAGAGGAAATATATCGAGATAATATGGTCTATGGATACTTTGATGAAGCTATTCAAGAATGGAGAGTTGAAAAGACGACATGAAGAATACCAGATGAGAAGATAGTAACCTTCTATCTGTTGTGTAGCTATTGCGACGCACCAGTGTTTCATCCCGACTGGGATAGTCAAAAAGTTATTGAACAACAGTCGTTTCCATTCGAGAAAGCAAACGATGATATTCTTCATGATGTAGTAGTTGAAATGCTTGATATACAGAAGACGCCAACACAAATTGATGTGACCTATGAGGTCTCTAATGCTGGAGTAGAAAATGTAGGAGAAGTAAGAGTTTGGAGTTGGATAGACCAACATAATTATGAATGATATTATGATGATGGGCCTTTAGATCTAACTTTAAAAGTAAAAGATGTAGACTGTCCTTGATTGCCAAGCTATTCAGTAACCCAGGATGAGATTTATTTAGAAAAGTTTGATGCCTGTACAATCACTCAGTCTTTCTACTACCAAGATAAACCTTGATACGAAGTAAGTATTTCAATTGAAGTTGATGCGGAGATCGATCAAGACTGGGATAACAACTATATCAATAGAATCTACAGAGAAGAGTAATTTAACCTTTATATTATCATATGGCTTGAGAAATTAAAAAAAAGGTAATTGAGGTAGTAAATATGATACCTCATGGGAAAGTCACCTATTACTGACGTGTAGCTCAAGTGGTCTCTATTTTATCATGAAGAACAGTAACAGCTCAGCTCGTCTGACGAACACTTTCTGGCATGAAAGAAGAGAGCCGACATCTTTTACCTTGGCAAAGAGTGGTGAATAAAGCATGAATAATTTCCACGATGAAATTAGGAGATAAAGGAGAAAGACAAAAAAAATTATTAAAAGAAGAAGGAATCGAAATTATTGAAAATACGATCGATATGAACAAATATTGATATCTATTTGAAGACGTTTTGTAATTAACTGCTTATGTGAAAAAAACTGGTAAAACGATATGTGGTCTGGACCGGAAGAAAACCTGGTGTTTATAGTTCTTGGTGAGCTTGTCAAAAGCAAGTGATGGGATTTCATGGTGCGAGATTTAAATCTTTTACTTCGCAAGCTGATGCAGAGCAAGCTTTTAAAGTGGGGTATGTAGAATGATCTTCTACAAAACTCTTGGTACAAGAACGTATGAGACAGGGCATTATAAAAAAAGATAGTATCTGTGTTGATGCAGCATGTTCGTCAAATCCATGACTCCTTGAGCGGAGAGGAGTTCGCACCAGTGATGGAAAAGAATTATTTCGTTCAAGTGCCTATAAAATGTGAACGGTAAACATTTGAGAATACATTGCGCTTCTTCGTGGTATTAAGTACCTTCTTGATGAAGGGAAAGAAAAACGACATATATACTCTGATTCTCGTACAGCAATGACACGAGTAAAGAATGGAGCACACAATTCCCAGCTCCAACGAACATCAGAAAATGCCTTATTAAAAAAGACCCTTGATGCTCGAGAGAAACGATATAGAGACCTAAAGCCAACTAGTTACGTACTCAAACGAGATACTAAAAATTGGGGTGAAATTCCTGCTGACTTTTGAAGGAAATAAGTTATAGTGTGGTTCTAAATTATATTTCAAATTAAAATCTAAATTAAATTTAAATCTATGGGTCAAAAACCTAAGAGAGGTAAGCTGGATGCAGTTAACGGCGTACCAATCAAAAAAATCAAAAAATTCTTAAACAGGAAAGTGACAGTATTGATTGCAGGTCTTACTAAAATGGAAGACTATTGTGATCACCCAGAGCGTAGTGGAGCCTGGGTTACTATAACTGACTTGTTAGAGAACAAAGAAGCACATTTCAAATTTGGCTTCTTCTACTGTAAAGAAACAAGAAAGGCTTATCGAAGAAACTCTCGTGAGAAAGGAGAGCGAACAGAGCCTTTGTTTAGAAGTAATAAACATACAAACTCAGGATGGAGTGCTGATCCCGAAAATAGTAAATATGCAGGATTGGTAATTATTGGAGGTCGCTGGATGATTTCCACATCAGGATATCATCCCGATGCTGATGCACTTGTTGGTCTCCTCATTGGTAAGTTCACGAAGCTTTTAATATCTGCAACAGGTAAGAAGGCTCGTAAGTTAGTTTATTATTCGAAGAGACCTAATAATATGTATATAGGAAGATTGAGAAGAAAGAAACGAGCTATAAGGATGCAATTGAGAAAGGAAAGAGCATAAGAAATTTTCAAGCCACTACTTGAAAAAAATAATCCAGAATTTGGAATCGGTTTTTCTGAACAGGAAAACCGTTCTTCTTTTGAAAAAAAATGTAGCTGAGAGTGACTTTCAGCTTAACATACATATATTGATAAACATTTATGAACAACAACTTATATGACACAAACACAGGAAGATAAAGACCTTCGTATAGCACTAGATAGTGCAGATGATTTTGCCTATTCACATCAAATTTCTGGACTTGATGAAGAGACCGTAAGAAAAATATCAGCGGAGCTAGAAGAACCTGAATGGATGCTAGAAAAAAGATTGGCATCTCTCAAACAGTTTTATGAAATGGATATGCCAAACCGAGGTCCCGATATTTCAGACTTAGATTTTAATGAAATCGTATACTATGCTTCACCTGAGCAAAGAGAGGTGGAGAACGATTGGTCAAAAGTAGATCCAAAGATCAAAGAAAAGTTCGAGAGACTTGGAATTCCTGAAGCAGAACAACGTTATCTTGCAGGAGCAGGAGGGCAGATGGACTCAGAAGTGGTGTATCACAATATCAAACAAAAGTGGGCTGAGAAAGGGGTTATTTTTGAAGATATGTCAGAAGCAGTAAAAAATCATGAAGAGCTTGTAAAGAAGTACTTTATGAAACTAATTCCAGCAAACGATCATAAATTTATGGCCTTACATGGAGCGGTTCGATCAGGTGGTACTTTTATTTATGTGCCTAAGTGAGTGATTGTTGACGAGCCATTACAGGCGTATTTCCGCATGAATTCATTGAGCTGAGGACAATTTGAGCACACCCTTATTATCGTCGAAGATGATGCAAGATGTGATTATATAGAATGATGTAGTGCACCAAAGTTTGATAAGCGTTCACTACATGCATGATGAGTAGAAGTATACGTAGGGAAAAATGCACACATGCGTTATAGTTCAGTAGAGAACTGGTCAGTTAATACCTACAATCTAAATACAAAGCGTTGAATTGTTGATGACAACGGTTTTCTAGAATGGATAAATTGAAATCTTTGATCGTGAGTAACGATGCTATACCCATGTAGTATTCTCAAAGGAGACGGATCACGCTCAGATCAATTAGGAGTAGCAGTAGCAGCGAAATGACAAAACCAAGACACAGGATCAAAAGTGATCCACATCGGAAAAAATACCAGTTCAACCATCGTGAGTAAATCTATTTCAAAAGACTGATGAATAGCAACCTATAGAGGAATTGTAGAAGTAAAAAAATCTGCAATAGGAGCAGTAAACGCAACAGAGTGCGATGCGCTCTTAATGGATGATGAATCAATTTCAACAACGATCCCTCATATTGACGTGCAAAACGGAGAAACAACAATAGCTCATGAAGCATCTGCAGGTAAAGTTGATGATGAAATGCTTTTCTATCTTATGTCTCGTGGACTAGATGAAGAACATGCATTAGCTATGATTGTAAATGGATTTATCTCACCAATTGTAAAAAAACTTCCATTAGAATATGCAGGAGAATTAAACAGATTGATCGAAATGGAGATGGAGGGGAGTGTAGGGTAAACTGATAAATTACGAAGGACAGAAATTTCTTTTTTTCAAAGAACATATGAGAGATTTTCAAGGATATTCAGCATTACTCTTTGCAACGTTTGTCTTCACCTTTATGGGAGTAGTGGCAAGAGAGCTCGATGCATGATGACTTTCCGTGATGCAGCAAGTTTTTGCAAGAGTAGCATTATGATGGTTTTTGATGCTACCACTTCTTAATTCAAAAGTTTCTTTCAAGAATCTTATCTCACTTCCAAGAAGAGACTATCTGGTCTTTCTTTTTAAAGGAACCGTCGCCTATCTTTCCGCTTATTTATTTTCTCGGGCAATACTCGAGACGTCATTTGTAAATGTTTCAATAATTCTCCTTTTGCCATTAGTAGCACTTTTTTGAATTATTCGAAATGCAGATCGCTTAACACCTAGAATCTGAGTGCTCTTATGTAGCTCTATCATCGGTGCTTTACTGGTCTTTGTG
>JAHDCT010000134.1 GCA_020629735.1 bacterium
AGTCTCTCTTAGGCAAAAAGTCCTGTAAAATTGAATGCATATTCTGCTAATCCTGCTCCACAGAGTAAAAGGAAGCCGTAGGTGGCTTTACTTCTTCCGTGGAATGTGTTCTTCATTGAACGACGACGATTAGTCTTTACTGACTTTTGCTTTAAGACCTGACTTTTTTTGGTCTTCTTGTTTTTGCTGGTAGTATTTACAGCCATAATCAAGTTTGGTTTGTGTTAATAATGAGAGATAATTGGTCTCTCGAATTCAATACTTAAGTTTGTATAATGGCTATATTATGCTTAAAATCAAGTTTCTTTACATGTTTTCTTTTGACTTTTGAATATATATCTGCTTTATTGTGTTAAAGTCATTGTAGAATTCGTACTTAATTATGCTACTGAAAAGAGGGAGATTGTTGTCAAGTAATTCTAATATTTCATAAAGTTCAGTTATATCTTGTTTTACTTGGAGTAGATATTCATCCTTTGATTTCCCTGTTTTTTCAAGATAAAATTGATTTAATTCAGATATTTCTCATGCATTTCAGCTAAATTCCATTTCAGTTTCTTCGAAAAAATTAGTTATTTCTTCATTGAAGATTACTTCTAATAATTTTTTCCCATCTAAAATGTTATCACTTATAATATGTTTAAGCATTTCGTCTCTAAATCTTAGCTGATGGATATTGAGATGACTTTTGGACTTATACTTTGGATGGAGGTATTCGTCGTGTTTGTGATCCATTTCATGATTTACGGCTTTTCGTACTTCTGGATTTTTTTCTTTATTTGTAAAAATACTTTGCGCTCACTGAATAAAGTCTTCTTCTTCTAGGCTTGTAAGAAGTCCTACTGTTTCGTCATCAAGAAGATATGATCCATTAAATATGGCTACTTTTTTGTTGAGTTGAGGATTTGCGCATTGCATTACAAGTCCAGCAACTCATTCCAATTCGATATCATCTTCAATTTCCACTCAATTATTTAATCAGAGTTGAATATGTTTTACCAAGTTTACATAATCGTCATCATCATACAGCATGATACATAACAATGTTCAGATTTGTTTTAATCTCATTCAGTATTCTGCTTCAAAATTTGGATTGCCTGTTAATTCTTTGAGAGGTAACATATCATCATCGTGATTTTTGTATTCTTCGAATTTCTGTGCAATGAAATGGTATTCTTTATATGCTTTTAAGAGTCCATCTTTTACTTCTAACCTATTTTTGTAAGTTAATGGAATGATGATTCAGTGTTTTTGTTCTAGGTATTCTTCTACGTGGTCAATTAATTTTTCTGCATAGGTAATAACTTCTGCTATATTATTGCAAGCAAAGAGCGTTGTATTTTCTATGAGTTCTTCTCCTTCTATTGCTTTTCTTAAGTTGGTGTTAAAAACGTGATACATGATATGTTCGATTTTTTTTGCTTCTTTCCATTCTGGAGTTTCGGTTTTTTCTTTTGCTTTAAAATTTCTGTACATTGTATCGCTACGTGCATCAAACATTCAGTAGGTTCAAATAAGACGTTCAGGTGGCATATGCAAGCTTTCTTTGTGTTCTTCTTGCTCTATATTTTCAAATACTATATCATAATGGTTGTTCTCTAGATTGAATTCTTCTAAGAGGCGAACGAATCGTATCTGCTTTGAGTTGTTTATATCAAACTGCTCTTGAGTGCTTTTTTCCTGAAGTTCATTTTTTGATAAATCGCTTGTATTTTTTCCTGAATAGAATCATTGTTCGTATTGAAGCGCGTCTCGATTAAGAATACAAAAATCAATATGTGTTTTAATTTGTCATAGGACGATACTTAGGTCATTTTCCATATTTCCATTGGTTCATTTTCGTTCCTTTTTCTCAAGTAATTTTACGGCTATAATGAGCAATGCTTCTACGGTTCTTTTGTGAATGTTCGTGTAACTATTGATGCTTTCAAGCAATCTTGAGTCGACAAATTGTATAATTTCCCTTACATCAGTTCGAGTAAGAAGATTGGTTCTTGTATGAGTAATTATTTCTCGTGTGTTGCGAGGATTGAGTTTTATTTGTTGTTTTTCTAGCTGATCTTTTTCTTCAGACCGAGTTGTTTCTGTAGCACTAGATGCCTCCTCTACTCATATTTTGGTTTCCTCTTGCAGTATATATTCCTCTTCACTTTCGTTTGTTATCGTTTTTCATATTTTCACCATTGCTTTTTCTCCTTTTCTGGGAATTATATGGCTTTTTAAGAACTTAAAAACTTCCTCAATGCGTTCTTGAGTTTTTCTTCTGATTCCAAATGTTGAAGATTTAAGGTTAGTAAGAGGTTCTAGTGATCAATCAGGTGCAGTCTGATCCATTTTATTTTTTCGTCACTTGTCTTCGTATAATCAATATTGGTCAGGAATTATTTTTGTATATCATTGTATGTCTGATATCACCATGCTGATCGATGGGGTAAATTGCTTTGGTTAGAAGTATATTTTTTAGCTAGGAAAGATCAAGGAGAAGCTTTTCTTTAGCTGTGCTTGTAAGTATTCTTTTCTTCTGTACAATTATTATGCTTTAGTTTTTTTGAAGATATGTCTTATCAATTGCATATCATCCGTAAGAATGTAAAAAATCTTCGTATTAAAGTGGTTGATGCAGATACTGTTCATGCAATTGCACCTGAACACTTAAGTACGGAACATATTTCTTCTTTTTTGAAAAATAAAAGTAACTGGATTGAAAAACAAAGAGATAAGATTCGTGAATCTCAAAAGAAATTTGATGTGGGAGATTTTCAGATTCTTTTACATGGTGAGTGATATACGGCATGTCATCTGCCTGATCAATGAAAAAAATATACTATTGATCATAGAAGAAATTTAATTTGGCGATGATATGATATGTTTCATGGTGAGAATCAATTGAAACGGTATAAAACATATGCTAAAAACATCCTTCCTTATCGTCTAGATCAGTTAAGTAAACATTATTGAATAGAATATGATAGGTGTTTTGTGAGAGATCAAAAAA
>JAHDCT010000135.1 GCA_020629735.1 bacterium
TAAAATGTACTTTGATTCTGTTACAAGAGCTGGATCTATTGGTTGAAACAATCTCTCATTTAACTTAAGAATATTTTGGTATTTCTTCTTTTTGTAGGCAATTACCAAATCGTGTTTTGCAAGTAACTCATCTAATTTTCCAAGTAAGAGCTCTGCAAAAGGTGATTGAAGACTTTCTCAGGAATAAAAATAATGTTCCTTCAATTTCATGAGTTCGTAATTGAGCGCATGCATTTTTTGATCACTAGGCCAATTGTACAAGAATGTAGGGTTATAATGCCCATTTCGAGTAATAAAATTATCAAGCTCATCTAGATAATTTGTTGGTTTCAAGATCTGAGATAGATTTAATGACTTACTTAACTTAAAGAGTTTTTCATCTAGGATATGCAGCTTGTCTACCTCATGCGCGTACATATGCTCAGGATTAATATGTTGCTGAGCTGTAAAAATCTTTTTAATTGGCTTTATATAGTAGTCTTGAGCTAAATTCCTTCATAAAATAATTTTTGCACCTTCTAATTTTGATGATTTTTTTACTTCAAAGTCATTGAAGGTAATATGTGAATGAGCGAGTTCAAGGCTGTATCCATTCTTTGCTTTCTTAATCAGTGAAACTAACTCTTTTGAAACTCGAGTTTTTTGCCTTTTAATATCAACGTCAACGATAACATCTGTTACTTCTTTGTTGTCATTTTTATCGAAGGTAGTTAGCTTTCAATACTGAGATAGATAGATGATTTGTCTTTTTGATACGAGATGTCCTTTATCCATTGAGAAAAGTGTCTTGGCGATTTCTACTCCTTTCTCTGGATCAGTCACTTGAATATCTTTAACTTTTTCTAATCTTTTTTTCAAAGGTAACACTGCAGCTAATTGAAACTTGAGTCATGCTCTCGCATTAATTTCTAATAACTTTGGCCCTTCATCAGTAATTACCCAGTCTAATGCAAGATATCATAAGTTAGCAAAGTACTGCACCTTAGAAGAGTACAATAGAATATCATCCCGGTATGCTAACTTGCTATTTTTATGCGATCTATACTCATCAGGAAACTCCTTCTGATAAATTTTTCAATTTTGAGAAAGCGAATAAATTCTTCAGGTACTTACATTCACTCCAAATCAGATCCCTCACCTATCAAGGTTTGCTTTTCCATCAGATTCCTTGGTTGGCATACGAAGCATCGCTGCTACAGGTATCAGATTAAATACTATCACTCTAATATCAGCTAATCAATGCTCACAATATTGCTCAAATCCATTTCCAGGCATCAACAGTTCTTCTAGAAGAATTGTGTCATGTCATCGATTTAATGAACTTTTCCCGTCTAAAATATCTACGAGATATCTTCTTAATGTACTATCTTGAATTACTTCTCAGGAAACTTTGTATAATTGGTTTGGAAAAGATGACTGAGGCATAAGATATTTATCTAAAACTCCACCTTCCCATAACTGATCGTCTGGTCTTTGCTCGTCTAGCACCTTTACACGATAGATTCACCTTCACCTACTTCACTTCGTTGGCTTAACAATTAGCTCATTTGTCGGTAATGAAGAAAAATTATATTCATACAACTCTGTACGATTTCTAATAAGGTCGTATGTTTTAGGTACTGGAATTCACCTATCACTCAAAAATTGCTTAGACCTATACTTATCATCAGCCAAACGAATAGCCTTCTTTGGATTAAACTTCTTAATATATTGCAAATTTCTTGCATTCATTCACAATATTCAAAAATCAATCATGATTTTCAAAAGGGTAAAAACTCTCTAGAGGTTATCAATTAATCGTTTCATTATGTCTTTTAGATTCGCTTTCTTTAATGGATGTGGGCAATGTGGTAATAGTTTTTTTATTTCTTTGCGTTCATAACCGAGATCATGAAGTGAGCTAAGTATATCTTTCAGCAATTTTTCATCAATAGCTAATGACTCAAAATCATCTTTATCCAGGTGAGGCTTTAGGTCAATCAGAATTCTTTTTGCAATTTTTTGTCCAATTCATGGTAGATTTGTGAAATACTTAATATCAAAATTCTCTACTGCCATGCTCAATAATGTAGGATCGGACATTGCTAAGTAATAAGCATGTTTTGGACCTACACCTTGAATTTTATTAAATTGATGAAACTGACTTTTCTGCTCTCCTTTATCAAAAGCATAGTATTTTATGGTATTGCGATTTATATCTATCTGAGGATGGAGGAACCATGTTCATTTCTTTCTTTTTCCAAAATACTCCACTTGGACTCAAAACACCTCATTTTTTAAATAGGTTTCTGATCAACTCTTTGCACAGGTTCAGGTAAATATATGAAACATAAACTACTTCTACAATCAAATAAAAGACACTTAACAGGCTTTAATCTTTTGTGATTTTCTTCAATCATTCCCATCGCATCGTATCATCTTTGCACATCTGCTCTCGGAGTTTCTTTGCGCTCTCGGTTTTTAATGCTACTCAAACATTCTCTATCCAATTTTTCGTACTTATATGACCAATTTGGTAGTACTTTTTTGCTTGAAATGCACACTCAAGGTAATCAGCATCCTTTGCGATACTTCATTCAAGTGTTTCTCTTTTCTTATACTCTTCTAGTTCTTTCATCATTTCATCTGCCCGAGGAAGTCCTTCAAATTGTTCTTTAACAGCGTTTTTTTCTGCACTATCTTTTTCAAGTAGGTATCTAGCTCACAGTTTATCGATATCACCTATTCTCGTCTCTCCTATGTCATGCCAAATTAACATAGAGACCACTTTTCCCACATCAGCTCACTCCATTTTTGCTAAAATGTATCAAATTTGCGCTGTACAGCATACATGGTCAGCTACACTTTCTGGATGCTCTACCCCGGCAAGACGTCGTCATTCGCGTTTTTTGGACTTTAAGAACTGAGCCTCTGAAATAAATTTCACAATTTTCTCTATCATACTTCTTTAAAAATTAAAGTCTCTCTC
>JAHDCT010000136.1 GCA_020629735.1 bacterium
AAGATATCGTGGTTGTAGATACATCATTGGATGCTATAGTGTGACATATGGTTGTTGCCCTAGTAGATGGATGATATACAGTAAAATTTCTTATGAAAGATGCTGATGGTCAAAAATGCTTCCAATCAGCAAACAAGGAAAAAAACTATCCAGACATCTATCCACGTGAAGAAGGTAGTATTTTTGGTGTCGTAACATGAGCGGTGAGAAGTATGATGTAACGTTTATGTCTAAAAGCCAATTGATGATTTTTCATCCTTTTTTCTTATGCTCTCAAGCGCATTATTTAAGTTTTCTTCTTCTTTTATAAGTGTGGGTTTGTCCATGTGAAGTTTTTCATAGACATCATTCACAATAGCCATCGTTAGTCTCTTCCCCTGAAATTGAACGAACTGTTTTTTTCTTTCAATTTTGTGTATAAAATCTCGGATACTTGTCATATTTGTATTTACAAAGAACTTTGCATACTGCTCAATTATTTTTCCTTTTAAGCTCTTTGGTATAGTTGACTCGTTGTTTATATATAATTCAAAGAAATATTTAATATCTTTAATTTCCTTAAGCAATCAAAATCAAATAACAGAAGAAAATCTTTTTCCACGAGTCAGACGCAGTGGTCGTAGTTCTAATTTATTTGTACAAATGGTATAACTCACTCAATCTAGCGAACCAACACCATCCATCAGTTGAGTCATAAGCTGATTAAATAACATCTTTGTTGATGGATTTTCTAGTAAGGTGTCTGGGTCTTCAACAACCAAGTCTACTGATAATCATGTTGTCTTTTGGATGTGCTTAATTTTTTGTCTGAGTGGATGTGAGTCTTTTTGAAGATATTTCTGAAACTCAATTACGCCAACAGGTATCTTTATTACATTTACTGTCACTTCTTTTTCAGCTATTGTGAATTCATTATTTCTAAGCCAGTAGTTACAAACGTATGACTTTCCAGTTCAAGGTGGTCAAGCAAGAATGATATTGTCTACTCTTTGTTGTTCTTTTGGCTTGTCACTGTATGGGAATATCCTCGCCTCAGCGAATTCATTATATACTTCTTTGAGAAATGGAATATTGATAGAGTATTCCTTAGCTCTTTTTTCATTAGCATTATCTTTGAGATTTGAAAAGTGGTTGAATATTTTCTTGCGTATATTTGATGGACTGTGTAGCTTCTTTGATGTCAAATATTTTCATATTTGTATAGTTGCGTAAAAGAGGCTTTCTACATTGAAATCACTAGTTCATAGTCCAATATGCAAGTATATTTTTCAATTTTTCTCCTTGATCATAAGTAGGTTTGTATCCTCTAGTCTTGATCATTCAAGTGATGCACATTTGAACAATACTTCATCTGTTTCTATGTTGGGAGATACCACATAACCAAATGATTTTAGGTATTTTTTATAACCACTACCTACATGGACATCTTTTTCTACGCTAATGATTTCTTTTAAAAGAATCTTCATTTCCGCTGATGTGAGCTCTTCATCTAACTCGAAAGTAACTAATAATTGACAGATGTTTTTGAACCTAGTTAACACTTTTTCGCTTACGCTTCAATTTTTTTCTGTTCTTACTCAACCAGTCGGATTAAGATCTTGAACTGAAGGGAAGAAGTCTAACTTAATGTCTATTGGTTGTATGTTTCATAGTTCCTCCATGATCTTATGAATTTGAGGAGCAAAAACATTTTTATATACTTCTACGATTGGCTTATATCATACTTTCTGTATAGAGGCGAATCAGTAGTCATCTATAAATGGAGAGAGTGTAAGTGAAGCAGTTTCTCATATTTCATTTTTCTCTTCATATTCTATTTTACTTCCCTTTTCTTCAATTGATATGAGCCTATCAATTATGTCTTTATCAATAGAGGTATTGTCTAAAAAGTACTTAAGCATTTTTTTATGATCGCCGGGAATGCTATCTAGCTGGGTGTTTCGGTTTTCCATTACTCTGAAATCTCTATGTTTTTTACTTTCAATCTCATAAATGCCCTTTAATAGGATATAGAACTCATCATCGTCATCTGCGTTTGAACCAACAATAGAAAAGAATGATCTATAATCATCAATTCATTCTATTGATAAACACATTGCTTCAATTTTGCTTCGCATCTCTTTCAGATAGAGAGCGTCGCTTTGTGCCCTTGTTTCTGGTCCACTTTTTTCTTTCAGTTCAAGGAGTTTTTTTTCCATCTTCTTGTGAATGATCCATTCTTTTGTTTTGCTGTCAAATCAATCTTCGTAGAGTCGACCATTCAGTGGTAATTCATCTAGTGAGTTAAGTGCAACATTTAGCTCTTCTTTGAATCACACAATGAACTTTTTAACTGCTTCGAGATGTCAGCTCTTCAAGAAAATATTAATAGTATTAAGTAGAGCCCAATGTTTTTCTTTTGTGTTCTTTGCCATTCAGAATCATATATCTACTCCAGAGATGAATTCGAATAGGTCTCTATTTAGCCTAACTTTTATAGTTCTTGATCATCAGTCGCTGGTTGAAACTACTTTTTTTGAGAGTTTTCTTTTCCTTGTTGGAGTTATTTTTTCAATTTTTTTAATCTCTTGAGAAGTATTGGGTGTAACATGCTCCTCCGATGTATTGACCAACTCTCAGAAAGTTTTTCTTCTTTTTGACATCCTTTCTTTTTTGTAAATATCTCTATTTACATTTTTAAGATACTATTTCAAATGTTTATCCTCCCCAGAGCATATAGAGCTCCTCTTGAGTTAGCTCTTTTCTCTCTGGTAGTACTGCGTTTGTTGTTCTTGGTATATCATTGATAAGATTTTTTCTTTGTAGATCATAGATGTACTGTCTCATAACATAATAGTTCATCTCTCATCCAAAAGCTTTCTCGCCCATTGCGTGTCAGTTGGTGTTTCCAGCTCGAGTTACTATCACATCTTCAGGAGTGTAAAGGACCATTCGAGCATCTTTTGGAAAATTGACCT
>JAHDCT010000137.1 GCA_020629735.1 bacterium
TTTGAATACAAAAGATTAACTTTCTTATGAATCCTTCGCTTAGTAAGGAAGAAACAATGTCTCAATTAAAGTCGGCTATTTCCACCATTCCTAAAAATAGCATAACTTGACTCAATCAATGCTTAATAGAAACAAATAAAACTATAGAAAAACTTGTCTCGGCTGACTGCTTATGAATTGAAAATGAGTTAATTTCTGAATGCGTTCTGATGAGCTTAGATTTTTTGAGTAAAATGGAGCGTATCATTAAAAATACACATAGTAGATGATATTCTGTACCATATAGAGAGATGCGAGCTTTTATGTACTGATTAGATGTCCTTCATACAACTCTTTGACCTACACTTACTGGCAAGCCTGTTCCCACTCAAGAAGAATTTTGATTACTTTTTGAGTGAATTTACTGAACTAATATTTACGACCGATTATGAGATACTATAAGCTTGATTATTAAAAACCAAAATCTACCAAAGGAACCTATTAAATGAGAAAGTGTCTATTATAATTACTTCTCCTTTTCGTCTTACTCTCAATGAATGTGAAACTGCTATGCGGTACAATATCTTGATGGACTACAAAACTTGTCTAATTTTGAAGAGTATGTTAATAAGAATGTTAAAAGACTTACTGATAATTCTGGATTTTCTATTACAGTACCGTTTGATTGAGAACAAAAAAACAAAACAACCTATATTGTTAAAGACACAGACTTAGATCCTCAAATTGATATCGAGTGAATTGAGCACTCACTCATTGAAAGACCGCATCATAGATCTTGACTAGCTGCTATACTCCATGCCTTTTGACAGGAAAGCTCTGCAAGGTGAGAAAATTTTGATGTATTGAGGCTTACAGGCTGATATAAACTAGAAGTTTCACGTTTTCTTTTTGAAAATATCTGACGTACAAGAATTTACGCTCCTAATCCTACTTTTGAAAGTGAATTAAACAGTATCTGTTCTTGATTTGATAATACTAGTCAGGTTATCTCTCTTTCTGTCTGCTCTACACATGAAGGATACAAAAGCACTCAGGAATCTAGCTCTAGCAACCATTCTGTTTCTGTAGAAAAAATTGTTTTTAAAAATTGAAGGGTCACGTGATTCCAAATCTCTGACCCAAGCTATACATGAAGAGTTCATACACTCTCTATCAACCACGTATTTAGCCTCTACCATGAAACTCATCTATGAGACTCAGAAGATTCCATCTTATGAACTGTATGAGCAGTTAGAGACTATAATAGTTCCTACTCAAGAGAACCTATACCTTACTGATGAAGTAAAAACCAGCATAATGAAGAGTATTCTCACAGAAGTTGTTCCTTAAGTCAGTACTTAGAAGAATGAAGTACACAGGATAACCATATGAGATCTAGAAGATGAGACCTTATTGTCAAAAAGAACTGATCAGCCTACACAACTCGTTCACGATGATCTACTAGTTGACACTCTTATGATGAAGGTAAAAACATAGTTAACTTCTCATCCACTTCGCTCTGATATGATTTTTCTCTTCCATATGATTCACTTTCTTGTGACTTTCACTGACTTAGCAATGAAAAATACAAACTTACAGCCTTTGCTCCACTTATTTCAAACTTTCTCCATTGAATGCACACTCTTTATATCCAAAGAGATGAACTTCATTGAGAGTCACCATTTTCTATTTGAGAAGACTGATGACTAGATTTCGCCTTTAAAAAGGTTGATCCAGCCAAGGATAACAGTCGATGAGAACGATGGAAAGTTCAAAAGCAACATTTCAGTACTGATGTAAGAAAAATATGAGCATTAAGCGATCGAGAAAAACTATGAATCTCAAACGAAGACACCAACACTAAGGATATACTTGTTACCATACTTAACCAAATGTTTAACGAACACCACTAATTTCGTAAGGGCTAACTTAAAAAATCAAACCCCCTCGAGTTTGATTCTAACAATTCTACACATATCTTTACCCTAGGTATTACCTAGCTTATTTCAAATACAGGGAGAATTGTTCGCAAATCGAACTTTAGTGAAGGAATTTCTTAGGAAGAATGCAGCAATTCTCTCGAAAATATATCTTGAAATTCAGTGTCATGCTGATTGACTTTCTTGCAATAATACTTATCTTGAGTTTTATTTAATATTAATCATGATCATGGCTTTTGTCTCTTTTGCAAAATGGAAACGTAAAGATATTATTGATAAGCAAGAATTAACACCAGCAGAAAGTCAGTCTTGAACTTATAATTGAAACATATTAAGTTTGTTAGACTCTAAGGAACCTCATAACAATCAACATCGCCAAAAAATACCCCATAAAGTTAATGACGCTAGCATAACAGGTACTATTTATCCTAGTAACTGACAAAATGGAGTTCTCAAAAGAAGAGAAGTAATAGATAACCTATGAAAGACCCTCAACCATAACAATTCTAAGTTAGAAATACTTACTGATGAGCAAGTATCTGCAAACGTGCCTTCATTTAATCAAACATTATTTCGTACACTTGAAAACAACTGATTGCAACAAATAGTCGTTGGAAAAAGCATTAAATGAAAAAACAAAGTATTCTAATATATTTACGCATACTGATTTGCCTATAAATATTATAATATGAATTGAGTGACTACACTCGATTCTTCAAACAAATATTTATGCTAAGACTCTGATCTTTATGATAATTAGTTCAGTAAAAAAGTGACACTTAAATCTCACAAAAAAGTCATTAGTTTAACTCTAAGTAATTAACAAAAAAATCAAACCCTCTCGAGTTCGATTTTAACAATTCTACATATATCATTACCCTAGTCACTACCTAGCTTATTTCAAAATACAGAGAGAATCAGATTTGAACTGATAACTGAGGTGCCGAAGACCTCCGTGTTCCC
>JAHDCT010000138.1 GCA_020629735.1 bacterium
AGATAGATTATTGCACAAAACATTTCAAAAGCATCTGTAGTTCAATCCTTCAAAACTTGTCAACTTTTGTCTCTTTCTTGTAAGGCACGGTATGCATGAGTAAGTCTTCACGGCTCAGGATTCAATTCTAAAAGACGATTCATGACCGATTCATATGAACGTGAAACAGTATGAACTCACCTTGCTGAAGAATAAAAATATCATCACGTCATTTGAAAAAGATCATCAACATTTGTACGAGAGGTCGCATCTCTATTAAATGTTGACTCAACTCATGCCAAAGTCATCAACAATTCTTCACTTACTGGTCATCATCGTTGTTTCTCAATTCGTTCTTGCAAACCCTTTTGAGTCTGTATATAGGTCATAACACGCTTATAAGAAACATGTAAGTTATCAATAGTATTCGCAATACGCTCATATCATTTCTTTCCTTCAAAAAACTCTTCTTTAAGATCCTTTAAAGAAGATTCACTCAAATGTATTCAATAATCATGAGGAGCAATAAAAGCTCTATAAAGATCATCTCAAAAAAGCAAAAACAAGACAACAAAAAGTAATGTTCTCATTTTCAATGATACTCATGATGATTCTTTTTCTTTATTCATGTGCGTAGAAATTTATGACTTCCATTCGTAATATAATAATAGGAATAATCCTACAGTAATTCAAATATCAGCAAGATTAAAAACAGGCCGGGTAAATGACAGTAATGGACTAACATCAATAAAATCCCTCACTCATCAAAGAAAAATCCTATCATAAAGATTCCCCAAAGCTCATCACACAAGTAATCAAAGTCATACAAGCTCTCAAGCAACAACTTGAGGTTTTTTATAATAATATCATACTATTCATCATAAAAACAAAAGTGAAAGTCATATAATAAGGGGCAATGCTATTGGAATACTCCAAGCTATTCACCTATTGATCACAGGCAGAATAAACTGAGTAGAAAAGGCCTCTAGATCAACGAAATAATACTTCGTCGCTATATCTAGAAACAAAACAAGTATTCAAACGCATAATGATACATAAAATCAAGCACTCGTCTTTTTTTCTGTAAACGGACAAATTTTTGCTTTTATGTGCTCATACATCGTATCTAAACTCATTCATCATAATCATTTAACAAAATGTACATCTAAGGCGTTTTCCAACAGAAGCCGTTGAGCAACATGTTTCATATTTTTTCATGTAGTATCTCATCTATGTCATCTTTCAAAATCAATAATTGAAAGAGACTTCTTGTCTGCAAAAACAAGAACATTTGTCCAAGGTCTTAGAAGTTCTCAATGAACAATACCAACCTTATCTAATTCATAGGCGCAAGAAAGTAACTGAAGCTGTAAGGCTTCTTGTCACATCTTATCTTCACCTGCGTACACATTCTTGAAATGATTTCAAACAAGTCGCTTATACGAAAACCATCAACTTCACGAATCAACAAGTTGAGGAACAAAAGCAATTCAAGCTGAGTTAAGGGAAAACAAAAGAGAAGATTCCTTATCAATTGCTCATTTTGTTTCATCAGAAAGAGCTTTTTTCATAGCAATCTTTTCTCATGTGGATTCACTGAGTCGGATTTCTCACCTTCGTCACTTAGCAACTAATTCCATAGAAAATATGGTAGCCCATCTAAAATAAATTTAACTCCAAATAAACAAATTTAACTATCTTATACAACAAATCAAAGTCAAAGGAAAAGCAACAAGATAAAATTGTTTTCAATCAAAAATTATCTATACAGAGAACTTAAGAAGAAATAAAATGCTTCTAAAATAAAAACTAAGAAATACCTTTACCTTTGATAATATTAACAAACATGTTACCAAAAAAGAATTCTTCATTTCGTGTAGTTTATATGGCCTTAGTTGTATCACGAATAATAATCGGAATATGAATTTGGTATGTCTTTTTTAGCAACTACTCACCTTTACAAAAGGATAAAATAAACGAAATAGAGCAACTCGAAGATAGTTGAACACTCGAAGAACAAAACGAACAGGAAAATCAAGCTAAAGGAGAAGGCGGAGAAAAAGAAAAAAGTCGCTACTATATCGATCAAGATATCATTCTAGAAGGAAATATAAGTAAAGTTGAATGATTTAAAAAATATACACACAATCTAGTTGATAAAGAAAATAATACGTTCTGAATTAAAAGTGCAGATGTAGATCTTTTCAAATATACGTGAGAAATAAGCATTAAATGAGTAATTATGGACATAGAAGTTGACTTACCAATAATTATGGTAAGCGAAGCTAATTCATTAGAGAAGGAAGAAACAAGAACAGGTAATTCATGAACCTATACGTTCTATAAAAACGCAGGAATTGGTATAGATCTTACATTAACCAAAGGGTATGAAAGTCGTCAAAATGTCGATGAAATAGTAATTGTTGATGTGGCAAGTAAAACTGACGCAGAAAAAACAATACTAGGCATTGCTCCATTTGACTGTGAGAACTCCACTCTTCTTAAGGATTGTAGTAAATTATCAACTTTAGAAGGAAACAGATTTGTTTCTTCAAATAACATCTCATTTACACAGATTCCTGAAACTTCTACTCGAATATTTTTCAATACAGAAGAAATATGATATTACGCAAAAGCGGAAAACGATGAGTTACTAAAGCAATTTGCTGATACCATACAATTCATTAACGAAGAGATCATAATCTCAACAGTAAAAGATCAAGCTGAAGACGACTGTAGATTAGATTCGGATCGTATCAACACTGACGAAGCAGAGGTAGAAATTCGTGATGGAGAAACAATTATTGCACAAATCACTGCACCACTACTATCTGATAAAGAAAAAGCAGCAGTATGTACCTACAAAGTAATGTTATGACAACAAATA
>JAHDCT010000139.1 GCA_020629735.1 bacterium
TTCATAGCAGAAGAAACTTAGAGACAAACGTGTCAGAGGAGGCACTCGACCAAAAGACGTTTTTTATTATTTGAAGCATTAAATAACTCACGAACTCACTGATACCCTAAGTAATACATCATTTCTTTTGGATAGAAGTGAGTATGCTGCTCATAATGAAAAAATTTATAGAAACGTTCATAATAGAACTTCGCTTTTTTGTCCGAAAGAAGATCTCACTCGAACTCAAGCATTTTTTGATAGACTAGATCGAAATTGTGCTTTGGATCAATTGATCAATAGCGCTGTAAGTCTGCATAAATATCTATGTACATGGAGAAAAATAATGGATCAGGATTTGCTGACTCTACACCATCTATATCGTTACTCATGATATTTTTCAGGAAGTGATGGGCAACATAATTCGCTAATCCCTCATTACTTTTTGTCAGGTTATCATCACAGACACTATGATTTTTTCCTACATAGGTGTATCTAAAGTATCTGTTTATTGCGTGTACTAATTCGTGAATCAATGTTGTAAGCGTACTATTTCATAGCTGGATGTAAATCTCATCTCCATCAGGAACAGTACTTCAAGAAATTCCTGCTGTATACTCTACACGCAACTTCTCCTCCATATACTCTCTTAAAGCAATAGCCTCGACTTCATGTCATTGGTCAACAAATAAGTCATACACGAAATCCAAAAACAACTTAGTTGCATCTTTTATGTCGTCAAAATGGTATTCATGAGAATGAACAAAGGTATCTTTTGTTTCTTGAGATTGAGGACTCTTTTTATACTCCTCTAGAACTTTCCTGTAATCAATCTCAAAAAAGTCATCAAAGATCGCAAGAATTTTGTCATTTCTTTCAGGATCATTAGAGATTCCCTGGTTTAAGAATTTCACCTGAATTTCATACGGATAGGCAAGGTGCAGTAAATCCTGAAAACGATAATCTTCAAAATGATATCACATCGCTTCATCATCGAGTAAGTTCATCAGATGACCTGTCTGAATGTGCTGATGCATTTTTTCCATCTTTTTCTTAGTTGCAAGGTTTTTCATACCCAGCAGATACACGTAATTTTTCAGTACTTGCTTATCTCAGTAAGTAAGATATCCATAGTTTAATCATACTGCCATTTCTTATATACTCTTTCTAAATAAATAACTTTTTTTACTCCAACACAAACTTATTTTTCATAATACATACTTGTACCTACGTACATATTTTTTTAATTAGATAGTTCGCAACATTTACTTCGTTCAATTTCACTCAAATACCTGGAGTTGCTCATATCTCTAAAATTGTTGATTTCGTCCCATCTCATCAGGTAATATCATGAGTGATTATATCTAATCCACAAAACCTTAGGTGACACGCTTTTGCAGCTTTTATAGCTATCTCTTTAAAATAAGATGAAATACTATCGGTCACATCTACTATTGTTCCTCAGGAACCTACATTACTATTTGATCTTACTTTAATTTCTTCTCATTTTTCAAGCACTTGATCTAATCTGTATCACTCTTTTTGTACACACTTTTTACACTCTTCATCAATTCTTATCTTTGCGTAACATTTTTCATACCCTTCTCCTCTTTCTGGATTTGTTTCATTTTCATGTTTAATAAGCTCTCTTACTGTTTTTTCTCCGTCTCATGTTACTGTTGGAAATCTCCTTTGAAAGGCACAGACACATTCATCATCAAATACCATTACTCTAAATTCATTTCCTTCAACCTGCTCTTGGACTATCAAAGTGGTATGACTCTCGAATAACTTTATTAAGTTCTCTTCTACCTGTTTTTTCGAATTAATATTCATAACTACATCTTGTCCATGCGCTCCATCTAGTGGTTTTATAACTACTGGGTACTCTAGTTCTTTGAATATATCATCTCCTAGATCCTCTTGCTTCACGTAGATTGTCTTAGCAAGCGGTACTCCTGTATTTTGAAGCATGACATAGGTTAACTCTTTATCATTTGCTATTTTTAGTCCTAGTGAGCTATTTACTCAACAATCACTTCACTTAAATACATGTGATTTTTCACCATTCGTTATACGAAATAGGTTTTTATCTCTTTGAATGATTTCTACTTCCATTCCCATTTCTTCTGCTTCTTTTACGAGCAATTTTGAGGAAATGACCCAGTAACTCAATAACTTTACCATACAGAAAACGCATTATAAAACTTATGCTTATTAGGTACTTCTTTTTACAAGTATTTCAAATCTTCAACCTTGACTTTACCTACCATCATCTTCTCTGTATCTCATCAATCTCTTACAAAGTTACTAATTTTGTGATACCCATCTAAGTACACTTTATCTTTATAATATACAGCTCATTCGTTAATAAGTCAGGTGTTTTGAATTCACTTCTTAATTCTAAGTACATCTTGGAAAACTCATCTTAAGGTATGCTCAGAAAGTCCTCTCGCTACAGACGCAAGTCCGGCAAAATCTTTTGATCACACAAGAGAAAGAAGATAAAACCTTAAGTATCTTCACATTCTCTCATACCCTTCTGGCAAGTGTTTCAAGCTTTCTACCAAACCCTTCTTCATCAGATAAAAATCATGCAGTTCAACTACGAAGAATATGCCATCATGAGGCCTGTCCATTTTTCCATCTACGAATATGCACATCAATTTCGTGAGCTAGAGTTGCCTTTAGGTCTTTTTCTCTAAATCTTACTCCTTGTCCAACTCTAATTACCACATGTGTTGATCTTCTCAAAACGGTAATTCTGGCCGTCGTATTTGCATCAAATACTACTTGTATTCCTGTGTAGCCTCTCTCTCTTAGGTAAGAAATAATATAGTTTCTTGTTTCAAATGGTTTAAGTAAT
>JAHDCT010000010.1 GCA_020629735.1 bacterium
TGTAGAAAAAAACATCGAAATAAGGCCTGTGATGATGATGATCTTTGATCTCTTGAAGAGGCTATATCTAGCCGAAAATCTAAGTATCTTGATGTTTTTGAGTGAACATAAATAAGACTATTTTCTCTTTTTTTTATATGTCAAGATTTCTTTATAAGAAATCTTGGCCTTTTTGTGCTTCTAATAATTATATGTAGACTAATAGTGCGTTGAACTTATGAAAATGACGTAAGAACAAACAAAAAATTGAAAACGAGATTACACAATGAAAGGAAGTTTTGTATTTCTATTGTGATGATTAATTTAATCTGAGAGTGACTTGGTGGGAAACAAGTATGATATTTTTCCTGAAATGAGTGCTTTACTTCTGAAATGACTTGGTATCAATACCTAATAAAAAAATGAAATGAAATGTGCCGTAGAGCATATGAAAAAGTTATTGCTCCTACATTGTACTGGTTGTGTGTTATTGCCTGTTGATTTGCTTTTCTTTATATGAACTCATTGTATATGTCGTATGAGGCATGAGAGTTAGCTTCAACAGAAAAAATTGAAAAAATTGTTAATATACCTAGTGAAATTGTTCTTCATTCATCATTTGAATGATTAATTCAGGTTGTATGATATGTGTGAAGCGTTTTGATGGATATTTCGGTGATTGCCTTAATGTTTTAAGAAATTGATTATTAATTAGAGAGGATGTCCTCTCTAATTTTTTCTATAGTTTGTTGTAAATATCCGATGTTGTGTGTTGATACAAGTATTCATCAAAGCATTTCTTTTTCTCTAAAAAGATGATGTATGTACGCTTTTGAGTATTGTTGGCAAGTTGAACATAGACAATCATCTTCTATGGCTGTGAAGTCTTGTCTAAATCTTGAATTAGACAGTTTTATGAGTCACTTTCTGGTGAATGCTGATCAGTGTCTTCAAATTCTAGTTGGCAGAACGCAGTCAAACATGTCTACTCATTCGTAAATTGCCATACGTATATCCTCAGGTGTTCACACTCACATAAGATATCTGAGTTTTTTTTTCGGCAAGTGAGGAATGGTGTTTTGTAATGTATTTTTCATTTCTTCTTTTGTTTCTCCTACACTTAATCCTCAAATAGCTATTCCGTCTCTTGCAAATTCTTTTAAGTACGTTGCTGATGCTTCTCTTAAATCTTTATATAGTCCACCTTGTACAATTGGAAAGAGTACTCCATTTGAAGTTTCGTACTTTTTTGTATGATATTCGAATGCTTCTTTGGCTCGTTGATGTGTGATCTTTAATTGTTGAGCTACTGTTTCCTTACTAATGTCTGTCACTGGAGAACAAACGTCTAGCATCATCATAATGTCTGATCCTAAATTCATTTGTATGTCTACTACTTTTGAAGGTGTGAATACATGGGTAGATCAATCATGAATACTTTTAAACGTAACTCCGTTTTCTTTTATTTGGACGAGTGATGATCATTTTTTTGTCTTTTTTCCAAGACCCAAAGAAAATACCTGAAATCATCAACTGTCGGTTAGAATAAGACCATCATTCCAGTTGATAAATTTGTGTAAGCCTCACGCTTTTTTAATAAGTTCATCTCCAGGACGGAGATAGAGATGATAAGTATTTCATAGAATTAAATTTGCTGGATTTTTTGTTCCTAATTTTTTAGGAGATGAAAGTGTGTCTAGGGTTAATCATTTTACTGTTCATTTTGTTCAAACTGGCATGAAAACTGGTGTTTTAACTGTTTTGTTATTTAATGTAAATTCTCAGACTCTTGCATTTCCCTTCTCTTTTAGTATTTTAAACTGTAGTTTTTGAGTCATATTTTCGTGAGGTATAAAGGTGTTTCTTTTTTAGGAATTTTATACGTAATTGCGAAAGTTTTGTCTTGTTTTACTCTTTATTATTCGTGTTTATGAAGAAGTATTTTGCCTTGTTAGTATCTGTTGCTTTCTTTATGAGTTGAGTTGGTTTATTAGCTTTTGCTCAAGAAGGACTTGAGGTACAAAACATTGATTGATGTCCAGAAATTGAATTTGATTTGTTGGGACAACATGAGGTGAAAAAATGACCTCTATATGAATATAGTCTAAATTATGATGATGATGCGAGTTATAGTTCGTGACTAGTGGTTTCGCATGTTATTCAGCAGTGAGAAACTGAAATCGCTTCTTTCGCGGAAAATTCCTTTTCTTATGAATTTCCTGAGACCTGAGTGTATACAGTTCGTTCTTCCGTGATCTTAGAAAATTGATGTGAGTATGGAGTAGAGAAATCAATAGATTCGTATACTTCAATGATTCTTTACTTGTGAGAAGGGTCTGATGTATTAGATTTGGCTTCTTGAGAATTGAAGGGTGATGAAGGGTGAGATGGTGATAGATACGATTTATTAGTTAAAGAAATTTCGACTGATAATTTTAGTTCAGATGATAAACAACTTTCCCATCTTTCAACATTTGCGCCTTATTTTAGACATGCTGATAGTGTGTTAATTGATACATCATCACAGTGACAATTATTTGAAAATCTTGGAAAAGTGTTTTCAATTAATGATATTGAAAATAAATCGGCTGATGTGTATGTAATTGCGGATATTACACAAAGTTATTTTCGTAGACTTCTTGCAAGGTATGTTACAGCAGCATGAATAGAAAAAGTATACGTTACTCAGGATCAAAATTTTTGATCATTATTTACATCATTAGTTTTGTGAGAAAATCCTCAGAAGTTTGATTTTATTAAGGAGTATTCTGTTTCTCTAGATACGTCAAATAGATTCATGTTTCTTTCTTATATGACTGATTCACTTCTCTTTAATGGATTTCCTCTTTGAATTGTGATTTTAGTTTTATTGCTTCCATTTGTAGGTTTGGTTATTTCCATTGCTAGACAAATAGTGTGATTATCTGTTTTTTGAGTATTTACGCCTTTGTTGTTTGCTTTATCGATGTTTGTAATTTGAGTTTATCCTGCTTTGCTTTTATTACTAACGGCTTCAATTGCTGTGATTATTGCGAATCGAATTACAAAGCATTTATACCTTCTGTATAGCCCTAAAATATCACTTATGCTTATCTTGTATTGTATGTTTACGTTATTTGGATGGTGGTTACATAATAAACTAGCTTTAAACCGAGTAGACGTTGCTTCATATGCTGATAGTTTCGCTGTTTTCCCTTTTGTTTCGATTTTGATCGTTGCTAAGTGAGTGTTTTCTGATAGTTTTCTTCAGTTTAAGAAATGATGGTGGATGACCTTAGTTGAATTTGTTCTTATTAGTTTTTTAGTTTTCTACATGCTTAACTCTGATTATTTGCAAAACATATTTTTAGGAAATCCTGAGTTAATCTTATTGGTGTTTATTTTGAATATTCTTGTGTGAAGATTTACTGGTTTACAATTCTTAGAATACTTCCGTTTCTTGCCATTGATTAAAAACTATTTTGAGGAAGAATAGTCATTTGACACTTTTTCGGCTTATCAATATACTTAATTATCAGTATTTAATTTTGATGAACTATGTTAGAGAAAATTAAAAAGATATTATTTGAATCGTATTGATCTGAAGAAGAAAAATGAATCTTCCTTTCTTGATATGATGAAAATCATGATTTGCTTGTTTCTCAATGAGTCGCAAAGAGTGACTTACCTTTGCACGAATTACTTGATTCGATTTATGATGAAATTAAGGAAGAAATGTCATCAATTGTTTACGTTGCAGTTGACGTTGTTTCTGAAATAATTCAGTTAGAAAATACTCAAGATATATTATCGAGAGACCCACAAGAATTTTGATTTATCTTAATATGAGAAAATTGAGATAGTGGTGTTATGTTGCCTTGAATTGTTTGAATTGCAGATGCAAAACATGCTTTGTACCATACGAAAAAGAAGTATTGAATAGCTTGAAATGTTGAAGTGTTTGTGTTTAGAACAGAAAGGATTGTTGTTTCGAAGTAGAATTGGATTATTTTCGCTTAACTGTGAAGTGAGTTTATACGCAAGCTTTTGCTTTATACAAATTATGTCAGACTTAAAAGAGCTTCAGAAAACATTGAAAAAAAACAAGAAGACAAGAAAAGATTTGTCGGATAGTCTTTGAAGTACCTTGACTGCATGACTTCAAGAAATGTGATACTCATTAGCTAAAATGTTTTGAGCACAAAAGCCATCGGATCAAGCTTGATGAGCTTCTTGAAAAAGACAAATAACTTCTGCAATGGAAGAATGGGAGGCAAGTATGGCGGATATAAGAAAGGAGTGAATTGCATAATATACTTTAGTTTTTTTGCTCATTTTGAGTTATTCTATAGTTCATTAAGCATGTTGATGAATTAGGTTTTTGTGTATTCATTTGTAAACTTTTGTGCTGAATATGTTCAGCTTAGTACATCTGAAAGGGGTGTTTCTTGAAAGAGTTTTTCTATTGCATCTATTTCATTTGTGTTTATTTCTAGTTTTTCGTTTTGGAAATATTTCTTTAGGTATTTGAATTCTGTTTGCGTTAATTGTTGTGATCTATTTGCATTAAACGCAGATATGTTGTTAGATCGTAGTTCGGTGTTCGAATTTGCTCCATTTTTTAGATATTCAAGAATTCGAGATAGAGCGAGAGATTTTTTTTCTGTTGTATTAAGGATGTTGAATCATCGAACGTTTGTTCCTAATTTTTCACTATTTGCTAGTGGATAGAGTGTGTATTTATTCTTTATTTCTGATCTTTTTTCTCATGAGTAGAGGGCAGAAAGCGTTGAGAATCAAATGTTTATTTTCCCTTCTTTAAGGAGACAGTCATATCCATCTCAGTTGCATTCTACGTCTTCATCTTTACTTGCTTTGTATATACTTTTAAAATCTCGGAGTGTGTTTGTTGTTTCTAGTATGTTCTTTGTAATAGCATTATATTCTGAGTTATTAAGTGTAGTGAATAGTAATGTTGAGAGAATGTGTGCGTAGTTTGGAAAAGGGTGACGTTTTGCTAAGATAAATTTTTCATCGATTTTTCATACTCCAAATCCGAGCATGAGATCAGTGTTTGATAGTAGGTAGCTTTCTATATCCGATCGATAGAGAGCATCTTTTGTTTGTTTTTTGTCTGAAAATACAATGAGTGGATCAAATCAAATTGGAATGAAGCTGTAATTTGATCAAATAAGTTCTTTAGCTGATTGCGGGAAGAGACTATAGATATTTGGATTTAGTGGTAGTGTCATTGTTGAATCTTCTATACTATCTCGTCGTAAGCTTGAACTAATTATAATATCGAATTTGTTTTCTTTGTTAAATAGTAAGCTTTCGTAATCTGCTCTATTTCTTGCCTGAGTAATGTTTAGTTGAATGTTTGTATCTGATGTTTCATTGAGATATTTGCTTAGTTCAATGAGTGCCTCAAAATGAATCATATTAGGAATGAGCATTGACAGGCTTCATTCTTTTTCTAGTGTTGCATGTATCTTGCTGTCTTCAGGTCAAGATATTGGTCTTGTAGCTATTGTGTTCGGCGTCACTTCGTTGGTTGTACCTGCTTGCGAGACTGCATTTTTTAGTGATCAATCAGAAGTGCTTAGAGCATTGTGTGCTAAGAAAAATCGCCCTAAAATGAATAGGATTATTCATATTCCACCAGCTAAAATTAAAGCTTTTTGTTTTGTCATTTTGTGGTTTTCAAAAATGTATTGCTGATATAGAATGAGTTGAAGCTCATTCTTTTATGCTTCTACAGTAAGTATAGATGAAATTATTCTAAAAAACAAAAAAACCTCAATTAATTGAGGTTTTTTGAAGTTATTTATCGCAAAATAATTTTTACTCTTATTCTGCTTTTTCTTGTCTTACTACGTGTAGTGCTATTTCTTCTGAAATATCTTGGTAGTTGAAGTTTAATACATAGTCACCTAAGCTTTCAATCTTTTCGATTTTTAAATTGCTAGGTTGTAATTGAATTTTGTATTCTTTTGAGATGTATGTAAGCAAAGATCTTGCAGTAATACTGTCGTATAACTTGTTTTCTTCTGTAGCAGCTTTGTGGAAAGTAAGTCCTCATGCAGCTTGAACAGTTGAGAGCATGCTTTTTACTTGAGCTTGTTCTTCTTCTTTTAATTTAGCAATGCGGTTCATTTGCGTTTGCTTTTGATTTTCTGTTTGCTTGTCATAAATCACTGCAACTCAATTAGGAATTAATACGTGAAGAGCATAATGTGTCTTAACTTGAATGATTTCACCTGCATTTCCTTTCCCTAATAACGGTTTTAGAAGAAGTACTTTTACTTTTTTTCCTGAGAATGGACTGTTTTTCATAAAATTGAGGTATTATTTAATAAATCAAATGAGGACTACTTTACTACTTTTATGAATAAATGCAATAGATTTGTTTTACGATAATTGCTAGGTGTTTGTTAGATTCTGTATGTAGTTTAAGAGTGTTTCTTTATTGTTTCTTCCTTGAATGTCTGATAGCACTCGGTCGAAACACTTTTTTAAATATTCTCCAATTTGTGGTCATGGTTGCATCTCTAACTGTTCCATAATGATATTTCCATTTATTGCTAGTTGGTTAAGTGTGAACCTTCCTTCTTCATGAAAGATTATTTCTAGTGTTTTTTGTAATTCATATAATTCACCAACTGCTGGTTCTTGTAGTGGGTTGTATTGTCCTTTTCTATCAGCTATCGCTATATAGAGTAGTATCTTGGCTTTTTTAAAACCACCTTCACTGAGTAGTTTTCTTAGTCTATTTTTTCTTTTTTCTTTTTTTCAGTCAAGTATTTCTCATGGTCTGTGGTGCCATCTTATGTATCGGCTTATATCTTGTATGTCTTTTTTGGGGAAATGTAATCTATTAAAATCTTTTTCAGCGATTTTTGCTCATGAAATAGTGTGATATTCATATCCAGATCTATCTGGATTTTCTGGATTAAGTTTTATTGCTTCTGACATTTTTTCATATTGTTCTGGTTTCCCAACATCATGATAGAGCATTGCGAATTTTGCGATTGCTCATTCTTGCGGTGTTATTTCTTCATCATCTTCCAGCATTTTTTGTAACTCAAAAAGAGTAAGTAAGCTATGTGTGTGGGTGTCGAAACTATGATATCTCACGGGTTGTTCATTGTGAACTGTTTGTGCAAATCCTGGAAAAAGATATGGCGTAATTTTTAGTTCGTTGAGAAGTGAAATATAACCAAATGGATTTTTCTTTGAGAAGACTTTTTTTAGCTCTTCATGGACACGCTCAAATGATATTTTTTCCAATAGATGGTGGTTTTCTTGCATAGATCTTCGTGTATTTTTTTCGAAATCAATTTGTATTCATGTTATCGCTGCTTTATCTAAGAGAATATTTGCAAACCTCACTCATCTAATGATTCTTAGAGCGTCTTCTTGAAATCTAGAGTCAGGAACTCCTACTGTTTTTATTTTTCCCTTTAACATATCTTGCATTCCTTGGTGAGGGTCTATTATAATCGATATTTTTTCTGAAGAAATTTCTTCTTTAGGTGATGTCATGTGTGGTATTTTTTCGAACATGTTTGTGAGTACGTTTTCTTGAAATTTTCCATGTGAAAAAAGCTCTAAAATTATTTCTTCTTTTTGAACGATTAATGTTTTTTCTTCTTTTATATAAGCGATTCAATCGCTTGTCAATATGTGTCATAATTTTTCAATGTCATGTGTTTCATCTTTATTTCATTTTACTTTTTTTCATGTATATCAATATCGATACATACAATTAATCGTAAAATCTCTTCTTTTGCTGTCTTGAATTATATCGTTTGATCGTTCTATCTCATCCGGGTGACGAGCATCTGAGTAATTTCATTCTGTACGGAATGGTGTTATTTCATATTGTGTTTCTTCGTTGATATTGCTTTCTGCTAGAAATTCTTCTTTGGGAATTAATGTTATTGTTCCAAATTTTTCTGTGCGAAAGCGTGAATATTTTGACTCATCAAATGTCATATTGTCTCGCACTTTATTTGGATGACAGGCTAATGTTATATCTATATCAATTGCTTCTCATTTTCAGAGAAGTGTGTCTCTAATTGCTCATCATACTAAAAAAATATCTTCTTGATTAAGATATCATCAGAGTGCTTCTAGATGTTTGAAAAATTGATGAGTTCATCAAAAATTTAGCATGAATTGGTGGTTATTAAATGTTAGTTACGAGTGTAGCAAATTTTCCTTTAGATGCAATCTTTATGCACGTGCTTTCTCTTTTTTTCATGATATACATTTTATTTTCTTACTCAAATTAGTTGCTTATTTTCTTTCTTTTCTGTGTGCTGATAGTTTTTTCCGTTTTTGGAAGTTACTTAGATATGAAAAGAGAGTATGTGACTTGCATTTGAGAGATAAATGACTAGAAATATAATCTCGATTGAAGAGGTTTTTCTTATTACTTAATAATTTATGACAGATTCTGATAAAAAAGTAGTTGATTGAATATTTGGTGACGATACCTGATTTCTTTCTTGATTATGAATTGATGTGCCTCAAAGTGATGTTGAGGAAAAAGTAGAAGTTCCTGTTGTCGAAAAGAAAATAGATAAGGAGATTCCTGAAGCTACTAAAGAAAAGAAAAAGAGTTTTTTCTCAAGAAGTAATTCAGATGATGTTAAGACTGCTACAGTTATAAAAAAGGCCCAACCAAAACCTAATGCATCTATTGATAAAGGCAATATTACTACGGTTGCGAACACGAGAAAACCAACGAAACCTAAGAAGAAGGATACCTCGGTAGATGATCTGATTAAAAGAAAATCATGATGAGATTATATGTGAAATATAGAGTGACGTTCTAGACCTGCATCTACGAGACCTGCTAGAGGAGGACCTAGTAGATGATGAGCTAGAAAACCTTGATGAAGACCAACATGATGAAGAGGAAGATGAACTTGAGCCCCTCAAAGAGATGGAAAGCTTATGTTGTGAAGAACTTCTTATAAGAAAAAAAGTACCACTTCAACGAAGCAGATTATTGCTGATCAAACAAAGAAAAAGAAAACATATAAAGTATCTGAGAACCTTAAGAAAAAAGAAACGATTCTTGTTGATGAGACTATTACCGTGAAAGAGTTTTCGGAAAAGATGTGAGTTCCATTGTCAGAGGTAATGAAAGTGATGCTTATGAATAAAATTGTTGTTGCTGCTCAAGCTAGTATTGATTTCGATACGGCACAACTTGTATGAAGTGAATTTTGAGTAATCGTTGAGAGAGAAAAAGTAGAAATGACTGTAGAAGATGTTGTTGACGCTAATCTAGAATCAATTCTTGCTCAAGATAAAGAAGCTGAAGATTTAGTTACTAGGCCTCCAGTTGTTACTATTATGGGACATGTTGACCACTGAAAAACTAAGTTACTTGATTACTTAAGAAAGTCTGATGTAGTTTGAGGAGAAGCTGGTTGAATTACTCAATCTATTTGAGCGTCCCAAATTGTTCATAATGATAAAAAGATTACGTTTATTGATACTCCAGGTCATGAGTTGTTTTCTTCTCTGAGAGCAAGATGATCAAAAATTACGAATATTGTTATAATTGTTGTTGCTGCTGATGATGGTGTTAAACCCCAAACTGTTGAAGCAATTCGTCATGCAAAAGATGCATGAGTTCCTATTATTGTTGCAATCACAAAGGTTGATCTAGGAAACCCAAATATGGATAGAATTAAGTGACAACTAGCTGAGCAAGAATTGACACCAGAAGATTGGTGATGAGATGTTATGATTGTTCCTTGTAGTTCTATTACCGGTCAATGAATCGATGATCTTTTGGAAGCTATTCATCTTCAAGCTGATATGCTTGAATTGCAGTATTCACCATGAAGAAATGCAGTTTGAGTCGTAGTTGAATCAAATAAAGATGCTAAGCAGTGAGTGATGACTACCTTGCTTGTTATGACATGAACATTGAGAGTTTGAGATATTGTTGTTATTCATAATACTTTTTGAAAAGTGAAGAGAATGACTAATTGGAAATGAGAGCAAATCGCTGAAGCTACTTGATGAGACGCTGTTATGATTCTTTGAGTGAATATGGTTCCTGAGCCAGGAAGAATGATTGAGGTGGTAGAAAATGAAAAAACTGCTAATAAGAAGATGACTTTGATTAAAGAACATGAAGAAAAACATAAGAAAGAAGTCGCTATGCAAAGTATTCTTGATAGATTGTCTGAAGGTGAAATTGCTCAGTTGAAGCTTATTTTAAAAGCTGATAGCTCATGAAGCCTAGAAGCCATTAAGCATGCTACAACTAAGCTTAATCTTGCTGAAAATGTTGAGGTAAAGATTATTCACGATGACGTGTGAGATATTACTGATTCAGACTTAAACTTTGCTAGAGCTGCTGACGCTATTGTTGTGTGATATAATGTCCCGCTGAAAGGTCCAATTATTAAGAAGGCTGATCAATACAAAGTAATCCTTAAACAGTTTGATATTATTTATGAATTTATTGAATATGTTGAAGATTTGAGTCAATGACTAATTGAGGAAGAAAAGGTAGAAACTTTAATTTGAAAGATGAATGTACTTGCTCTTTTCTATACAAAGTGAAAAGAAATGATTGTTTGATGAAAAATTATTGAATGAAGAGTTGATAATCATGCTACCTTTAAGGTTATGAGAGGTGAAGACCAATGGGCAACGTGAAAAATATTATCACTCCAAAAAGAACAAGATAGTGTGAAGACGGTTAAAGTATGACATGAATGCGGTATTAAGATTAGAACATCGAAAAAAGTATTAGAAGATGATACCATTGAATTTTATACCTTTGAATAGACCATGCGAGACTGGATCTGTTCTTTTTTCACTACTAGTTCGACTAAGCAAACTGATATGAAACTTGTTGTATGACTTTGAAATCCATGAGCTAAGTATACTTTGACAAAGCATAATCTTTGATTTTTAGCGGTAGATGAATTAGTAGAACTTCATGATTGAACTGATTATCTATTGCATAAAAAGTTTGCAGCTCACATGTCATCGTTTACTTTTTGAAAATGGAATATTGTCGTTGCTAAACCGCAAGAGTACATGAATAAATCATGATCTGCTGTGCAAAAAATTATGTCATATTATTGAATTAAATCTCAAGATGTTCTTGTTGTTCATGATGATTTAGACTTATGAGATTGAGTTATGAAGTTGAAGTATGGATGATCTCATTGATGACATAATTGAATTAGAGATATTATTGCTAAACTAGGTGAGCAGAAATTTTGGAGATTGAAGTTAGGAATTTGAAGACCAAGCCATCCTGGTATGGATATTGCGGACTTTGTTTTGTCTAGATTATCAGATCAACAACAAGCATTTCGATGAAGTGCCTGACATGACATACAATGAAAGTTTGATGAATGGCTAAGAAATTCTTGATAGTATTCTTCTTTTTAAAGAAAAGACTAATATATTTTCTTTCTGTCAAGTTTATACTCCTCAGATATACCTGAGTTTTTTTTAAAATTTGGTTTACCAATAGACTTAGAATACTATTACGTATTACTTCATTTGTGAGCACCTTGAGTAGTACGATAGATTTTTGTAGCTTTGCTTTACAAGCTCATGAAGTGAGTGGTTATATCTTATCTTAGTGTATATGACATTTTTGACTCGTCTCATTAGAAAACCTCTTTTTGCCTGAAGCTTTTTTCTTTTTCTCTTCTTGTTTTTTTTGCTATCAGCGTGATCACTTGAATGATTCACTCTTTTTAAAGCTTGGACAATAAATCAGAACTTAAAAATATGATCTACTTTTGTTAGAGCAGATGAGTATACGACGAGTGCTGTTGGAACCGTTTTGGCGCAAGTTAAAGTGGGTAACTGAGCGTTTTATGTTTTGAATCAACAATCTTGATGAGTTGATTTATATTCTAAGACTGAAGCCTTAGTTTACACAGATATTCTTGAGGTACTTTCGACTTCATCTGATCCTGAGAAAGTACTTGAATTGCATCTTGCTCAGATGGAACAAGCTCTTCAAGAAATAGATAGTACGTATGCTTCGTATGCAGATTTGAGTGCTGAAAGACAGGCTGCTTCTGATGAGTGTCTTGCTAAAAAGAGAGCAGGTGACGCACAGTTTTTTGAATGAGTAGAAAACTGAGACAGATCAGAGTTTACTTTATGATTAGAGACTTCTGTGGCTGAAGCACCGTGTTATATTACGAATAGAATAGAAGCTAACGCTTACGCATATTTGGCTCAGAGATCATTAGCCTTTCAAAGAATTTTAACAGAAAGATTACAAATACTTTCAAATAATAAAGCACTTCTTTTGCAATCTTATCCTTTATTGCAAGGTGACATAGCTGAACAGCTTGTTGCTTTTAAAAGGACATTGGCGTGAATTAACACTCAGTCTCAAGCAACTGCTCAATGATTATTTTCATTGCCATGAAATGCTGAAGTGTCACAATATCCGAATTTACAAAATATATGGTTTCGTGATAATGATATTAACGTGCCAACATTTCTTGATCCATCATCACCTTTGTCTTCTCAGGATAAAGAAAACTAGAGATCTATGTTTTTGATTTCTTCAATTTTTTGAGCTACTTCATCAGAAGAGTTAATAGTTTCTAATATGCTTTGATATTCTCATGATAACTGATGAAGTTCAGTTACATAATCACGATTTTTAAGCTCTTCATGTACCCAGTGATGATTTGAACTTAAGAGGTTTTCTATATCATTTGATAGAGCGTTTATTTTGTGTTGTAGTGCCTCTTTATCCTTTTCATACAGTATAGTGTCATGAGTAATCATGAGATTGAGATGATGAAGATGATTACTGAACTGTTTGACCAGTTTTCTATCAGCTTGCTTGCGTTTGTATAGTTTGTATTGATATCATCAGAAGAGTGCTCACATTAGTAAGAAAATAAGCGCACCTATTTTTTGTGTTATTTCTAAACGTCTTTGTGCTGATTCCTCTTTTGCTTTATTAATTTGAGTCTTTCTTTCTTTGATAAGTGAAGATAGTGAGCATTCTTTTTCTGGAAATGTGTTACATAGATTTTTAGTATGTTGTTCTACTTTTCAGAGATACTGTGTTATTGCTCAGGTATAGTCATTTTTTTGTAATGCTGTAATAGCTGAGCTTTCAAAATTTAGAAGATCTTTTTTTTCGAAGAGTATATTAAGAGATTCTTGAATACTTGTTTCCATCCTTCTTAAGGGAGTATTGATGATGAATATTATATCTGCTGTATCATCTATTGTAGTTCTTACACATGCTGAAAAATTCTGTCTTGTAGAACACTCTGATTCTTCATTTAGAACGTGTATGTCTATATTTACTCAGTATGTTTGATTTATTTCGTCTAGTTTTTTACTAATTTCGCTGCTTTCATAATTATATAGTTGAGCAGCATGACTAATTAGTGGACACAATAATCAGAGGAATAGGATAAATTTTTTCATTGCACATGTACAGTAAAGTTGTTCTCTACTGTAGGTCTTTTAGAAATTAGATCAAGGTTGATTTGCTAGCATGTAGCTACAGTGCGTTTATTCCCCCTCCCAGAGATGTCTTGGGTAATTTTCGTGTGCTGTCCGGGAAAACCACATTTGTGTAAATGATTGGAGTTCTCTTTCGTCTGTGTAAACGGTTACGATTCAATTAGTATATTTTGCTAGGTAGGTTGTTCATTCTACTTCTAGTGTTGCACTTCCTGCTTCGGCGAGCTCTTTTTGGAGAAATCAGAGTGATATTTCCTTTTCTGTATCGTTCACTACATACAAAATCGTTTTCTTAGGAAAGGTTGCATCTGAATTTTCTACGGGAAAGTAAAGATCATCATTGCTTTCATAATCTCCATATGGTGAATCTATTTTATAGTTTCTTGAGTATCATGTATCATCACTTAGCACTAATCCATCTGGGTAGAATTCTTTAAATGTGTTGTATTCAAGCACGTCTGAGTCAATATATTCAAGTTGGAAGTCAGTATAGAATCCAACTACACCCCTTCAAATTGCTTGAGATCGTAGTGATTCAGTTCTGTCATCATACATGAGTAGATTTGAGTTGTAGAGTTTTCATGAGACTCAGAAATTGATTACTTCTCCATCGAATTCACGATTGAATACAATTGCTGTACCACATAATGGACAAAAGGTAATAGCAATGTGGCTATCTCATACACTGTCATTTACTATTTCGTGTCGGTTTAGAATTTGGTATGGGTAAAATTTACTTATGTTATTTTGAGCAATTACGATTCATTCTGATGTGTCTGTTAAGTATCAACCATTATTTGCCGTTGCTATGTCTATGAATGTAGGGGCATTTAAAGCTGGGATACCATCTTTTGGTGGTCCTCAAGAAAGAACTTGATTTAGTTCTATTGACCTGATGTTTGTGTTTGTATTTAAATTGCTTGAAGCGAATCAGGTTCATACTTCTTCTGAAATGCAAATTTCGAGCTTTTTATTAACAACTCTTCAAATCTGTTCTAGTAGGGCTAGCGCCGTAGGTGAATCTTTGAGACGTTCAGTAGCTTTTGGTATAACTGACTCTAATCTTTCTAAAAGAGGTTTACGGTCAGCCCAATCTCATCTGGTTGCTATTCTTTCAATGGCTTTCCCAACTTGACGATCTGTATAGTCTGTGGTTCTTTCTGCTGCACATGAGTATCAAACGCTAAATAGTGTGATAATTCATAGACTTCCTAAGAGTGAAAAAAGTATTTTTTTCATGGTTATATGTAGATAAATAAATATTTATTCTCTTCTGATTATACTGACAAACGTCTAATTAGGTGAAAAAAAAGTTAGAACATCGTTCTAACTTTTTTAATGTGTTGTGTGAACTTTTATTCTTCCTCAGATTCTTGATCTTCTAACATGTTGTCTGTTGCTATTGCAGCAGATGATTCATCTGTTGATGATAGTCTTGTTTCATCTCGTCTTTTATAGAATGCAACGAAGATGACGAGAACGAATACGGTTACTAGAGATTGGATAATTCACATGATTGCTAATTCCATTTCTATTGAAATTCAGCTCATGCTTGGTTCAATAAATGCTACTACGAATCAAAAAATGAATCAAATAATAAGGAATGCTATTAAGATAATGAAGATGATTCATATCATAATGAAAAGTGTCTTCCATCGTCTTCCTTTAATTATTTCATAACTTTCCATGAATGCCGAGAAAAAATATTTCTTTTTTTCTACCATTACATATTGGACGAGTCCAAAGTACCCCATGAGAATGATCCCTGGAATAATAAAGAGGGCAAGACCAATAGCACTAAGAATGAAGTAGAGTACTAGAGTAAGAAGGTATGGGATAATTTGTTTTGCTGTTTCGCTTAGTTTGTTTGTTCGGTCTGTTTTTGCGTCTGTGTATTCTTCCAATCAAATTTTAATAGTAATCACATTTACAAATTCTGTTAGCATTCGAGTGATAAAACCAATTCATATGAGTGGCATGATAAACTGTTTGGTTGCTGCTCGAATGTCAGCGTATAATTGAGTAAAGGCACTCATATCAAATCACTCAGATCCTTCTAAAAGAGCTCCAATTTTGCTCATGTTTTCTTCGTTTGTGAAGTAGTTATTAATCTCATTTGTGAGATTTAACGAGAGTTCTGTTTGTCCAAGCAGCTTAGACAAAATAACCGTTACAAGTCGCAACGCTAATGCGAGCAGTGTTAGCGTCATCCAGTTCTTTTTCCAAATTTTAAATGCATTGTTAAAAATCAGTCAGATTGTTGATCTGTTTGATTGTCCAGTTTCCATAATAATATAGTAAGATAAAAATAATTACGCTTCGATAACTTCAATTGATTCTTCGTTTTGGTTTTGTGTGTTTTCTCAAAGTTCTTTTCTTTGTTCTTCCATGGTTTTAATTATTGATTCGCTGATTTGAATGAAATCACTTTTGCTAATGTCTGTTGCAAAAATTGATTCATCAAGTTTTTTGATTTGTTCATTATAGATTGGCATATATTCATCTAGAGTTGCTTGCGCTTCACTGAGTAGATTTTTATGATCAGTCACTCTATTTTCAAGTCGTTCAATATCGGTTGTTATCTTTTTAAGCTGTGCTATCATTTTTTCTTTAGCTTCTATTTGTGAATTGAGATTTTGATCGAGCTGATCTTTACTGGTTTCAACCATATTTTCCATAAATTTGTCTCAGAGATCGCTTACTTCATTTACTTTCTTCTGAGTCGATAGTACGAAATTTAACGCTAAGAGTGACGGCATAACTCAAAATACTTTGAACTGCGTAGCTCTTAGGAGTAATTGTGAATTCCCATTCATTCTTGCAGCAAGGATGAATCTCTGGAGATTTCCCTTTTTGATTCAACTTATTGTATGTAGTTGAGCAATCATGGTGTTGAGGAATTCTTTAGTTCCATCATGTTCTACTTTGCTATTTACTACTTCTAGAGCCTTTGCCATTCCATCAGTTTTGTAGATTTGCACTCAGAGTGAAGGAATGTGATCTTCTGCTGTGTTTTGGTTAAGTAGTAGTTGTTGTTCGTATTTTCCAAAAGCTTCTTCTATACTATCAATTCTTCATTTAATTCATTCTAGACTTGATGTAACTAGGGTGTCTGCTCCTTGTCAGAATAAATTCATGAAGAATAGCTTAATTCTTGAAAACATTCATGCTCATCCTTCAAGAGTTCTTTTGATCTTTTTGAATAGTGGGTGAATTTCATGTAATTCTTCGTCTAAAACTTTTAGTGCTTCTGTAATATCCCCTGTATGACCATTTTCCATGTAGTTGTTAATAACTTCTTTTGCTTCTTTTTTTGCTGTTTCAATATCAACTACTTGATTGAACACTTTACTGAATTCTTCAAGTGTCATGTTTTGGTTGGCAAACATTTTTTCTAGTCCGTCTTTATAGTATTTTTCTATTTCTTGAGCATCTGCAATCCCAGCTTCAACTGTTGAATTAATTACTTTTTGTACAGTACTATCTTGTAGAATATCACCAGGCACAACTTCTGGGAGAACTAATGTCGTTTGATCTGTCATATATGTAAATCGAATAAATAGTCTTATGTATATGTAATCTACTTTGCAAGGCAAGTAGTCACTAATTCAACCTTTTTGTTGTGCATTGGCAAGTTTTTCATATATGTTAAAAAAAATACTGCTGAGTCTTGCATCTAGAGGTAATTTATCTATATACTATCTACGTCTGCTTTATGTAGATTTGAGTTTTTTTCTAACCCCATAGCTCAGCGGTAGAGCGGAGGTCTCCAAAGCCTCGCGTCGGGAGTTCAATTCTCTCTGGGGATGTACTATGAAACCAGAAAGTATAAAATAGAAAGTAAAAATTACGCTCATTGTGAGTGTAATTTTTTTGTAGATTGAAATGTACAAAAAGATTCAGATATGCACCTTAAAACTTTTGTTTATGTTTGAACGATTTCTTGGATTGTAGTCTCTACCTATGCTTTGAGAGTTTATGTCCTACAATACAATTGAGGGACATAAATTGACTGTGGTCTTGACAAGTAAGTGATATTTGATTATATATTCTCTATGCAATTATCTCAACCAGAGCTTCAAGATAGAACCTTTCTCATCCAGTTTAACGACATACTGGATGAATTTTGAAATGTAATACCTCGACTAAAGAAATCAGATAATCTCAAGTATATAACTGATACAGATGTGTTTGAGAGTCAACTGATGAATAATTTATGATTACCAAGCAATAACTCATTTGATTCGTATATCTTAACTTCTAGCGATAAATCTAAAGAGTATATATGATGACTATGGAGCTTCTCTCA
>JAHDCT010000140.1 GCA_020629735.1 bacterium
GAGCAAGGATATGACACCTTAATCGTAGCTGACCTTAGTCAATATGTAGTGCATGCAAAGACCGATGTGAAGCAATTATGAATCAACGCGTGATTTTTTACCTGACACAAGCTCTGAGCTCTAACAGGAATCTGAGTTCTCCGATGAAAAAAAGATCTCTTAAAAAAATTAACCCCATCAAAAGTAGGAGGTTGAGCCATCGCACAAGTCACTAAATCGTGAGTGGAATATCTCGGAGCACCAGATAAGTTTGAACCATGAACACCAAATGTTGCCTGAGCAATCAGTCTCATGAAAGCAATTGAGTATGTTGACTATAACCGTGAACGCATTTTAGGTCAGGAGCAACAACTTCTTGAATTCGCTTTAGAGAAAAGTGCCTGACTATCATGATTTGAACTTATCTGATCATGACAAAAAAAGAGGGCAGGAATCTGTAGCTATATAATCAAAGAAGCCAACCTAGAGCAACTAGAATGATGTATGCAACAAGCAAATATCGCTCTCAGAACGGGAGCACACTGTGCACATATTTTTCATGCAGGTCTTATGAACTGACCAAACTGTTGAGTAGAAAAAACCTTGAGGATAAGTTTTTGGGGATATAATGAGATATGGGAATTGGAAAGGTTTTTTAACACCTTAGAAAAACTTTAAGTTCCGTTTTCCCAAGACCTACATTTTTTGCAAAAAGTCGCACCTGCAGGTAAAATTAGGTGTGATTTTTTTTTATTGAAATTGAGCTATGAGCGGAGGAATAAGAATGTCAAAATTTGAGTTAATGCCCTATGCTGTGAGATTAGAATTTCTCAGAGATTTTTTTGATGGAGAAGTATTTGAAGGGATCTTAGGAGATATAAAACTGATCTTGTTTAATGTGGAATTTCCTGACGGAGAGCTGCTTAATTATACCTATTCGATCATGCTTAATATACTTAAAAACTGAGCAGAGAAATTACAAACAAAGATTGTCGATCGTATAAAAAAACTCAAAGAAGACGAGAAATTTGAAAAAGAAATTGAAGAAGGGGAGCTAAATGAAATGCTTGATTTACTTTAGTATATGAAAATGTGAAATCCAGAGAACAGAGAAGTCTGATGAAGCGACATTGATAGTAAATTAAATAAACTGGTAGAGGAGTTAGATCAATCGGTAGTAATTTCTCAAAGAGAAAAAACATTAATATTGTCTGTCTCAAGGTGAGCTGAAAGTTTGAATAACTTAGAAAAACAAGAACTAGCTGATGACTTAATTACAACCCATGAGGGCTTGAGAAAAAATCTCTACGCTTTTCTCTTAAAAAAACCAAAGAATATCTATTTCTTCTTGCAGCAGAACGATATGGGAGCTCAAGATATCATGATGATGCAGCTATATTTTAAACTACAGTGATCGTATAGAATCGCGTTAGATCCGTATGCATGAAGAGGATTAATAAATGCATTACATCAGCATATGAATGATTTTTGGTTAGTCGAATCTCCTACAGTTCCAGGGAGAGTCGGAATGCTAGAGCATACTTCCGATTGTGATCCAGAAAACGTTGATTTGAAACCTAAGTCAGGATGATCGTGGCTCTTGCCTTTACAGCATATACAAAGCCTATGAGGTGTATGAGAATTTGATCAAATCTTGTGATGAGTAGAGGCTAAAGAAACACCTGATATTATAGAAAGTTTAGAAAAAAAACGAGATCGAGCTGCAGAAAATCAATGATACCTCCCGTTACAATTAGACACATGGAGAAAGGAAATTCAAGGGACTTCAGCCTATACAAGCTATGCTGAGGAGAGAGTAAGTAAGTGAAATACATGAATTGACTTACAAAAATTAAGAAAAATTCCTACAGAAGTCATGAATTTTCTTCTAGAAAAAGCGTATGAGACTATCTGAGGAGAAGTTATGATGGCAAAAATTTATCAAGAGTATGTAGATCATATAGATGAAGATTGTACTATCGAAGATAAAAGAGTGATTCTTGATAGAATTGTAACAAGGTTTTCTTTGAACCAAGATCAGATTGCTTCCTTGCAATTTCTTTGTGTATTAACAAATTGTCCTGTTGGAGAAGTTGATGGAGATGGATGAAATAGAACAGCAGTTGGAGTAATGTCATATTGTTGATTTTTATATCATAACAAACTTCCGTATGACCAGCCCGTATTTGTCGAATCAGAAAAATGAGAATTACTCTATTCGACAACATGAAATGAGAAGTTGAGGGAACAATTTTCAAGAAAAAGAGAGTGGGCAAATCAAATGACACAGTATTACCTTGATTACTTAGATGTCTATGAAAATTCTCTATGGCTAAAGTGACTAAGAAGAGACGATGGAAGATTAAGAAACCACGAAGCCTATGTAAGAAAAGCAATGTGAGAAATGCTAAACTGTGAAACAGCGCAAGAGTTGTGAGATTTACTAAATAGGTGTTTTGTGCCCATTTCAATTATTGTAGATAATGATTATTATCTAGACTGAGCACGTGATTTTGCATTTTACCATACAAAACACGCACAAAATGAAGAAGATTATAAAGATAGTGAATTTTATTATTTCACGTGTATTCTTCAAAAAATACAAGCACCATATCCTGATATAGCAGACCAGGAGCAAGCTGAATCAGAAATACGTCTTTTGTTAAGAGCTTGATGAGAAGATGAAGGAATTTATCTCCATAAGTCAGCCGACGAAGCAGTAGAAGATCTTGAGTATGATCAAGAAACACAAGATATTTTGAACCAAAGAAGTTATGATCCAAGAGAAAAGTATAGAAAATTTCTGAACTGATTCGACA
>JAHDCT010000141.1:0-2387 GCA_020629735.1 bacterium
CAATAGGTAATGTTACCTTTTTTGACTCTTTGTATCTAGAAGAGAAGTATGAACTAAAGGCTTTGATGGCTGTCAGGTATGCTGAGTTGTATTCAGCTACCTTAAACGAAGATTACCTAGTAAAGTCAAACCTACTCATAGATGAAATAAGATTTCTATTTCTTAAAAATAATGACCAACATTTAACTACATCAATACAGAATAATTTTGTACCGAAATTTTCTGACTATTACAATTCTCATACGTATAGCTCCTTGATAGATACAATAGGGGTTAGAATTGCTGCAAAAAACCAGAAGAAAATAATTACTTTAAGATATGATGGATCAGAGGTACGAATACCATATTTTAATCTCAAGGTCAAAGAACTTACAAATAAGGCAATAGGCATAATTTATTCATCACAAGGTGATAAGTTTAAAGCCTTTACTTATTACAATACTTCGCGTTACGCATTAGAAATGCAGAAGACAAGAGGGAAAGAAATTTTTAATCTTAGACTAAACAGTGATGAATATCAATCTGATAAAGGATTTCATAATGAAGCAGATTTTCAATGGCTTTCTTATCATTTAGAACTAAACTTCAATAGACAAGTTGATGATGTCTTTTTTCAAAGAAGAGTTTCAAGGAAAAGTGTCTTTGGCAAGATGCAGAAAGATAATATAAATTTCAATATATATCGACCGAGTAAAAAACACCCCTTACCTCTTGCATTTCACATACGTTCTGAAGCTTGGGTAAACAGATTATCTAATAAGTATGATGGTACACCGATTCCGAAATATCTGAAGTACTACCAACTTTCTCCCCTTGATATGTTGGATTACCCAATAGAAGCATATAGAGAGTATTATCCAGGCGATTACTTTTTAGCTGCATATAGAAGAGGAGAATTGAGCGGCAACAGAGAAGTTTACATTAACAATATTGAAATTAATGAAAATGGAATCGGGAGTCCCGAGCTTGATCTACTTAACAATCATATAGATAGTGAGCTAGAGAGGCATCTACCTATTGGGGAGTTGCGGAATAATTATCTTGAAAAATTTGAAGCTCGAATTATGATTCAAATAGAATATCAGAAAAACGGTAGGTTGCTGCCTACGTTTAAGGTGAAAGGAATTTCAAATGACAAGTATCGATTTCACTTAAAAAGTACACTCTCAGAAATGATGGCAATGTATAGGAGTGGTGAGACAAAAAGAATAGATATATGTAATACCGAAAAAGCCTTACTTTTTCAAAAACTTACTTATGAGATAATTAGTAAAGATGTATGGGTTGACCTTTCAGAAATTCACGGTGACGTATCTTCTCTTGTTAGCTCAAACTGTGATGCTGATGAAATTATCATCAGTTCATATTCCAGAATGGAAGAACATTATAAAAAAAACATAGATAAATTTAAGCAGTTCTATTCTCCAACCCAAGTAAGTAATATGAAAAGACAAAGTATTGGACTTACTGGAGATACAGCATTTCGTCAAGGGAAATTTAGAAAGGCTTATAGTTTATACTCATCAATAGTGGATTCAATAGTTGTTCATGGTAGAAATTATGTCCCAACTTTAGAGCGCAAGCATTTTTCAAAAATGATCCAATCAGCCCATAATGTAGGGGAATATGAAAGTGCAGTGAAATCAATGAATATTTTTTATAACTCTCACAATTCATTCTCACCATATGACACCATGAGTAAGAAAGAAGCACAGCTGGCTTTGTCTTTATACTTAGAATCATGCTTGAATATCAATAGTATGAATAAGGTTCAAGAGATCACTGCTTTTTTTGAGCAAGAATATAATGTACGACCTCTTGACCAGACAATGATAAGATATGTAAATGAAACCCAATTTCATAGTCCACATGAAGTCGCTAAAATACGAGATAGTAAAAATACTACATCGAGTAATCGAAGAACAGCACTGTACTTCAGCTCGATAATAGATCGATTTCATGGTAACCAGATTAAAGCAGATGATTACATAAAGAGAGCTAATTTAGTTACCCCACAATTAATTAGTAAGAAAATATCAAAAAGTAAAAATCATGAAGAATTCATTGCCAAGGAAATGGAATTTCTTGCCTTTTTCTATTTGCGCTTCTTTGAAGGAAAGGCATGGACTAAAAGCGACATTGAGTATTTTGAATCTAAAACGGGAGCTGATGAACTGGAGCGTCTATTAAAACGAGTTAGAGATTTTTCCTTGTGGAAAGAATATCTTATGAACTATGAAAACATTACAAGTTCACTAAAAGCAACTGATCGTATAAAACTTGAGTTAGAAGCTCATTTTTTATGGTTTACTGCGATTAAAGAGACTAAAGGGATTGATGGAATAAGTATCGAAACTTCAACTGAAATACTTGAAAGGATGAAATAC
>JAHDCT010000141.1:2397-2794 GCA_020629735.1 bacterium
AAAATCAAACAATAGCCATTTTTCATTTAATCAAGTTCTGGTGTTGGAATCGTTGCTTTTAAAGCAAAAATCTGATAACGATACAATTCGTGGTTTGCTTGCAAGAGCGGTCAAATTACAAAGAATCGCTTCTTCGGCCTCTATGAAAGCTAAACTTAAAAGTAAACTGGCAGAAAGAAAAACCCTGCAAGCCAATATAAATGCAGATAAGGCTAAAAGGGAAAAGCAAATTGCAAATAACATTGCAAAATCCAACAAGCGTCAATCAGCTTCTATTTTATGTCTGTTAATAATAACCATTGTTTTAGCTGTTTCAATTATACTAACAATTACTGCTTCTTATTTCAAAACTATGGGTAAGAAGAGAGAAATTGAAAAGGCTAGACTCAAGGCGGAT
>JAHDCT010000142.1 GCA_020629735.1 bacterium
GGCTTATGCATCGACTCATTGCTATTTCAGATGATGCTAATCATGATGAGATATTCCACCACCATCATCATGGGGAAACATGCTGACATTAGAGATTAAGTTCTGAGATTTCTTCTAAAAGTTGATCAATTCAACTTAATCTTTCTACAAGACCCACTTGTTCTCAGTCTTTGTTAAAGAAAACAAAGGTTGTTTGTTGAATAACTCAAAGTTCGGCTTGAAGTTCTTTAGTCTCGTCATAGTCAGCCTCTAAAACAATAACTCAATCTGGAATTTCTGCTTGATGAGCAATGATTTCTTCTGATGTCGCTTTACACCTAGGACATCGTGATGCACGGAAGTTAATAACTACTGCGTAGTGTTGGTCAAGGGCTTGTTGAAAAGTCTCTGGAGAGTAGAGCATATATGAGGACATTTCTACTCAGTCTTCATATGTTTCTAGTTCTATATGTTCATTTATTTTACTATTCATATAGAGGTGAAGTTCTCTAAGAATATAGTATTCCTTTGTGTCTGTTTCAAAGTTCATACTAATATCCTTTAATTTCATCATGATAACATTTCCTCTCAGAGGATCTTTATCAAATAAACTATCAATCTTAGGTTGTAAGGAAGTGATAAGAATTTCATCACTTGCTGAAGGGGAGTAGGTACTTGGTGCTCAACAAGCAAACCCAGATCAGAGTAAAAGGAGTCAACTTAGTAGTCATATAAGAGTTTTCATAGTGTGTCATAAAAATTAAACACTGTTGATATACGAAAATCAGCGAACATTGCAAACTATCATTCGGTAGGCTCTATTTAGTAGGTGTTCAGTATATATGCATAATAAGTTCACCACAAATTTCATCTATTGCATTAAAAGGAACAGAAAACTCTCAGGCAGCATCAGCTGGTTTTCAGGTAAACATATTTGCATTGTTTCCATATTCATCAACGTAGGTGTTTGTATCAAGAAGACTAAAGTAGTTGTCTCAAATATCAGTCACAATAAAGTAATGGTATGATCATTTACGGTGACTTCTTCATATGATCATCATAAAACCTGTTCTTTTAAACCTCTCGCTCACTGTAGTTATTCAACCATATCATAGATCAAACTGGAGGTTTCTTGAATTTGGGAGAGTATCAACAACCTTGTCTAGAAAATGGGTTATTGACCGTGGGAAGAGACCTCTACTATCTGAGTCATATCACATTCAGTCAATGATTTTTTGCTCAGGAATAGTATATCCAAGAGCTTTAAGGAAAATTTCTGAAGTTTCAATTCAGCATGAGGTCTCAAAGGTCTGGTGTGACCTGATAAGGTAAACTGTATCATCATCGAGTGGCACTGCAACAGGCTCGTCCTTAGCTCATAGATAAAATCAATATGAATGTTTTTTTAGAGCAAATAAAGCTTGTGATCTTGATCAGATCAGTTCAGTTAAGGTGACAAAAAGAGTTGTGCTAATTGTAAGAACAAGTGTGTAACTAAGGGTGAAACCAAGAGAAGGTTTTTTTGTTGTATCTAAATTATTTTTTTCCCTAGGAGAGTTGGTCGAGTTCAACGTATAAGAAAAGCAGTAAAGAATTATTGTATATAGTATGCTTGTTCAATGTCAAATATAAGAGAGGAGTGTATGAATATACTGTAGAATGTATACAATGAAATATTAAGAAAAAATATTAAGAAAAAAAAGAAATCCACATTGCTGTGGATTAGGAATTCCTGTGTAATTTTGTGTCTCCTGTTGTATTTAGCTATTTCTTAGCTCATCCCACTTATTTTGTTTCTCCTTTGCTTCTCGCTTTTTTCTTGCATCGACCTTTCTAATCTTTTCGTCGACTAAGAGGTGGGCAAACTTATAAAAGCGCTGAAGATAAAAATGAAGTGTCCCATCTTTTCTAAAAGTAGCAAGGTCATTTCCTGCAAATACACCACCATTGAAAACAAGTTTTTCATAGTCATATACTTTGCTGTAAGAAATGTCTTTATATCTTATTGTGTAGATGTCTTTATTGGATTTATTGTGGTAATAAAAACAAAGATCTTGCTTCGGGAAGTAGTAACAAATGGGATCGTATCTCATAGAAGTCCCGTTCAATTTGAAACGGTTGTTAAACCATTTTTCATGACTAATGTCATCTGCTTCAGTAAGAATCATATCTTTAAAGTTAAGTTGAGAGCGTAAAGAAATAGTCTTTACATAATCTTCCTCACTCAGATTGTTTCTTGAAAGCGATATTTCAGAAAGCGCTTGTTCAACTGATGCTTGGTTTGGAAAAAAGCAACGAAAATGGTAAATAAAATACAGTATGAGAGCCAAAAGCAGGATAACAGGAGTAAGTCTTTTGATCAACTTTTTTCTTTGTCGATCGTTTAAAGTAGCGTAAAGTTGTTTCATAGATTGTGTTTTAGGTTTTTTATTGTGTTAAGCTCATATTATAAAATTATAATGTAGTAATTCAATAAAAGAAGATGACTAATTTTAATGTTTAGATTTTCTATACCCAAGTTCTTTCTTCGTTTTCTGAATACGATTAAGTTTGCTCATGTATCATGCTCTGATTTCTTTTAGATTAAATCAAGTAGAGATGAGACTTTGGAAATCACTAACGAATTTTTTCATCTCACGATGGTACTTGGAATCTAAATGAACAGCTCAAAGATCCTCTAGT
>JAHDCT010000143.1 GCA_020629735.1 bacterium
TCCTGTTTTTGAGTCATAGTATTCCCCCCTTTCAGATTATTTTTTAGAAATGATCTTGAAACAAAAAGCAAAAATGTAACAATGCAATCGTTTTACTCTTCTCAATCTTGCTTAGATACATGATTCTTGCTGACAAAACTATTAAAAAACTCATTACTACCTGAGGGCTCAAAGTTGTTCCATGAGAAGGACAAACTTTGGAACATATCTTAGATAATACTATTTGCGCAAGTATGGATCTTCAGTTGTGAAATGAATTCAAATTCTTTAAGCATATTCCCAATCATACTTTGAACCCATTTGACGATGATAGCAAAGAAATTACTGAGTCAATTACGGTAGCAGACTGAGAGGATATTATTATTGAACCAGGAGCCTTCCTCCTAGCTGCAACGAAAGAGCGTTTTTGAATTCCGGCAAATATTGTTGCCAGAGTTGAAGGGAGAAGTAGCCTTTGAAGACTATGACTCATTATACACGTTACTGCAGGATTTATTGACCCTTGATTTTGACGAGACCATCCTTCTACTATCACTTTAGAAATTTCTAACATCAATCACGTCCCTATTGTCATCAGACCTTGAATGCGCATCTGCCAACTTGCCTTTGATCAAATGGATACAGACGCTGAGACCCCCTATAACAAGAAAAAAAGTGCGAAGTACAATGGTCAACAATCACCTCAGGAAAGTAAGTTGTTTATTAATGGGTAAACACATTAATTACTCTCTTCCCCCTTATTTAATCTTAGTTTAAATACATCAAATCATTCTTTCTTTAGCGCGAGAAAATCACCATTTTTTAGATTTGAGAAATCAGTAAAAATATCTTTGTTATTATTTTCTTGATACCAATTTTTTATTGCTGCATCTATGTATTCCACTACTAGTTCCATATTTTCTTGCAATCTCACTTTATGTTCCTTAGATACTGAACCATCATCTTGCTTGTCTGATGCGATTCATTGTGCATAAATTTTCATTACTTCATCAACGTACTCCTTAAAGTAAGCATACACCACTTCTGGATGACTATACTTACTTTGTGTTTCATCAATAAAGTACTGAAATACTACATCAAATCTCATTACTCCATCCGATATTATAAGATGTTGGTCTTTGGCTTCCCGACGTGATTGATCATATATATATCTATTTTCTAAAGGATATGTTGGAAATAGATTCCAAAAATCTTCAAAGTGAACTTCTTGCAAAAGGTGTAACGATTCAATGTCATTCATTATTTTTTTAACTTCAAGCTCTCAAATAAGTATTTTCTTCCTTAACATTTCTACTTTTTCCCATGATTCTTCCGATACATTAGGCTCACCTTTTACTCTCTCATCTTCCTGAAAAAACAATTCTTGCTCATAGGCCATTTTCAATCGATCAACAGCATTTCTCTTTGAGAGAAGCAACTTTTCATACTCCTCAAGCTCTTCGCGATAGTATTCAGAAATCGCTTTTTTCCATGCTTCCTCAGAATTTCATATCTCTAAAAATTTTCAAGATTCTCTTGTTTCTAAATATTCAAGTAACTTATGTTGATTAATATATGTTTCACGCTCAGAAAATTGATTTTGTGCTGCGTACTTGTCAGCGTAATCAACGAGCCCAGTTAATTCATTTCTCCTTTTTCTATAAGAGTTAAGCGATAAGACCCATTTCTTTATACTAGATCATATGTCTTTTTGCTGTTCACCATGTATTGCTTCATGGACAACAATTTCAGCAAAATGTGGCAAATCACCTGAATACACTCAAATTATCTCTCACCAAGAACCAGCTCAACACGGATTATTTACTACAACACTCAACTTATCTAAAAGAACTTTATCAATTATAACAACATAGCCGTATCTTAAGAAAAGCTGCTCACAAATTTTTTTATTTTTTTCAGATAGCGTTTCTTTTTCTCGATTTTCTTTTAACTTTGTAAGTGACCATTTTCACTGCACTTTATACATACTTTCAAGTTCTTTTTTTCTTTTTCTCATATCAACTAAAAGCGCTTTAACTCTTTGATAGTTATATGATATAACATTCTCTCACGTATTTAGTACTGGCCTATCTTTTACTTCTTTTCTTTTTATTACTCCATCTTGTTGATTATATTCTTCAAGCACCTTTTTCTCATCATCACGGTGCTCTCATTCAATAATTGGTTGTTCATACATTTTATAATAGTCTTCGGAATGACGTAATCCTTCCATTAAGTTTTTTTCAATCTTCGACTTAAGCTCTAACGAAATACTTTCGTTGGCTACTACTTCATTAGATTTTATTTCATTTCTGTTTGATCACATACGATTTTGCCTTCAAAAAAAATCACCTATCTCAATTTTAATGAGATACGTGATTTATTGCTAATTATCTTAACGTAACTTACTTGACCGATCCATACAACTTCTCAATAATTGGCATAAAGGACTCGACTCATCTAGCTCATCTCACGGTTACGTATGCTCATGATCGTGATTACTACTGTCCCTGGAGTTCACCTTACTCATAGTGAAATACCAGTATTCTTTTGAGCTGCCACTCACGCTTTTGCATGTCATTTGTCTATACATGCTCTATGTCTTTGCTGATCAAGTCCTATATTTCTTGCTGCTGTTGAAATAACTGAATCAGTAGGCAACAGTCCATTTC
>JAHDCT010000144.1 GCA_020629735.1 bacterium
TGGGTGGTCTGTCTGAAAAGCCTTTTTTATTGGAATTCTATATTCGACCGTAAAAAACCAGAACTGCCCTACCATTAAAATAGCCAAAATTAGGGAAAATGAACCGAATAACTTAAATACAAATTTGATTTTTTTTACTTTTTTCATTTTAACTTTAATTTTATTAGATTGTTTTTAGGTTTTTATTAATACTATATGTAAGCACGATTGCTTCTGATTTATACGACTGGTTAATTTCACCAGTCAGTTGAGTTAATTAATCTTTGTTGATATTCTCTCTGTAGTTTGTTCACTCTATCACGAATTCATCTTCGCCTTATATCTTCTTCTGATTCAACTTTTATTCATGGCTCTACTTTATTAATTCACTTTCTTCATTTTCTTTCCTCTGGATTTAAGAGCACCTCATCTATTTGAGTCCATTGTAACACTGGTTGTATTTGGTAGTTTGTCGTTATAGGTAAATCGCCTGTCAACTTCCTTATCTGAGCTAGGGTTATTAATTCCGCTTCCTTCTTAGTAATCTCCATAGCTTCTCAAAACTCCTCTATTACTTTATCAAGACTTGTTATAAAGACTTCACGTCATATGTTAAACTCAATTGTATCATAGGCTCTTGATCTTGTCCATCATCACATTTCATCGAGCATATAATTGCATAATGGTCTCAATTGGTCAAAGTAATTTTGCAAAGAAAATTTCCCTCTTTTAAGGAAAAACAAATGATGAAGGACATTTCTGTTTGTTTTCATCACTTCGTAGGTGGATTTTCTTCTCTCTTTGCGAAGAGTTTTTACAAATTCATACTCAATTTTCAAGTACTCGATTAGTTCTTTTCCAGTATATTCACTTGTCACCTTTCATCTTTTCAAAAAATATTTCTTCTCAGGAGAAATCCAATTTTCTGGTAATTTCAACATATCTTCGTTTATCTTAGACAGATGCTCGCCGCATGATTTAACGCATAATTCTTTCTTTTCAGTAACTTCCAAAACAAATGGGAGTTTTCAGTTTACCTCTTTCGGTTCTTGTGTAGACAACTCATGAAGTATATACTCTCTAATTTGAGCTCATGTAAATAGATGTGTTTTTCATCATAGAGAAACGCGATAGTCTCTTCTTGCTTGCTCTTTATAAGTAATTCATTCCGGCACCTCTTCATACGTCCATTTCATGTTTTTTTTAACGTAGAGTTTGAAGATGAAATTATCGTGCTGATCGAATAATTGCAAAATCACCTCTGTAAAGGTATGTGAATTTTGCTCGATAAGTATATTGTTTTCTTCTTCTTTTGTTTCTTTTTTCACTTCTTGTGGCAGTGGAATTTCGTATTTTCTATATAACTTATATCAATTTTCAGATATTGGGAATGCTTTTCTTCCTACCTTCTTTTCTTGTAGAGTCATATCGTATCTAATAATGTAGTTCTTCAAATTTTGATATTTTTTCCCAGCATAGCCTCTCTTAAGGCCATCAAGTGAATCGAGAAGATTCTCATTTAAGAGGTTTATTATCCCGAGTATTTCTTCCTTCCATAATCAATTTTTTAAAGCAGCAAGGGCTTCTTGTATATAAATCTCTTCATGACTAAATTCGCTTTCTCATTTCATTAATAACAGCACTTCTTCTAGCAATTCTGGATTATCATCTATGCATCTAAAATCCTTTGTATAGCCAACACAAAAAAATAGAAGATACATCTTCTCTCACATATCTCGGTTTGGTTTTTCTTGCGATTCTAGATAATTACTCTGATCCAATGCCATTCCTTCTTATATTTCTTTATTCTCATATGTCAATATATTTTAATATTATTTCATGAAAGTATATCTCTTAAGGATTGAGATACTTTTAACGCTCAAACCTTTAGAAGATAAAACTCCTCTTCTATTGTAGTTACTACACAACAAAGAGCTCAGCCTAATCATTGTTCATCCTAAATCAAACACCTTGTGGAATTTTATTTTCTATACTTTGTAACCAGTTTTCAAGATCTTTTTGCTTTTTTATCATGTCCTTTATCGGAATGACCATCCTTGCAAAAATGTCGTTGATTTCAGCCTTTTTCAGAACTGTTTTTCTCTTATGTATCATAGCATTTAAGTCCTTTCTTGCCTTAATCATCTCGATAAAATGAGCAATATACGAAGAAGTGAAGTAGGTCATCTTAGGTTTTAATGCTTCCACAGCTTTTCTTTCAGTCGTAGATAATCTATGTTTTTCTGCATAAAACGTGATCATAGTGTCAACAACTTTCTTATCCATTGGTAGTCAGAATGGAATCACTGTATTGTATCTACCTGGTCTGATCATTCTTCAAGTAAACCTTTTAGGATAATTTGTCGAAGTTACAAGCGTAATGTTTGTATCAACGATTCATTGCAATAATGTTGTTACTTGCTGTGTTAAAAGATTTGTGTTTCAATCATCATCTTCAGACAATACCGTATCAATATCTTCTAGAACAATTACGGTGTGTAATCAGGTGTTCTCTTGCAATCTCGTTAGAAACGATTTATCCTTTAACACTAGTCATGCAAACTCAGTTACTGTCAAAGAAATTACGTTAGCATTCAAATGAAATACTTGATCCTTGTATTTAAACTTCTTGTACTTTAAGAGATTTAAAATGAATTGAGTTTTCCCTGTT
>JAHDCT010000145.1 GCA_020629735.1 bacterium
ATGTTTTAAAATATTTACGCAAAAAGCTTTGACTCTCTCGTATGTCTATTTGAATAGCATGACTGAAGGATAAGAAGGCTATTGCCAAGCAGTGGATTAGCATTTATAATAGAGCTTTGAATAAAGCGTGAGGTGAGAAAGTTTTTCTTTCTTGTCTAGAGGAAATTGTAAAGATTAAAGAAGTTAATAGACACGAGTTCCCTCTTAATCTTTCTACGCCTATTAGAAATCATTTTGAAATAAAACTTAGAGCTACAAAAAAACTTTGACAAGAAATGTTAGATAACGCTAAAAACAAAGTTTCTTCTCTTTTAAATAACTGATACCCTAATTACTTCTGAACTCAACGTTTTTGAATTATGTGAAGAAATATTAAGCAAGGGAAAGAACTCCTCTTATGAACTTCACAGGAAACTTTTACCCAATCAGAGGCTAAGTTTAAACTTCAGGCCTATGTCAGCAAGCTTTACAATGATTTTGTAACAAAAAGGATTGCAAGCAAGAACTTTCTTCTAGATGGTGACATCCTTACTTGGATGCATTGATCACAACAACTTTATTGAATATACTATAAGGATCAAAATCTGGTTAAAGAATGTCTCGTTAAGAACCATGATAAAACTCCTTTTTTTCCGCCAACCTTAACTTGAGAAGAATACACATACTCAAGTCATATGACTACAACTTGACCAGTTCTTTGATTTAATCTCTTAAGAAGTGATTGAGCAACAGAGGCATGAATTTTTGAGAAAGAATGGCTTGTAGCATCCAAGATTTGAACCCAGGAAATTGCTTTTTTTCAAGAGTACTGACTTTTTTGACTTAGAAGATCAATCCGAGTTTATCCTCAAGATTATTCTGTTGAAACTCATAAATCTAACTTACTTATTTCGTTTAGCCTCCCTTCTTGATCATACGCTTCTAACCTCTTCGATCTTTTTAAAGTAGCGTTGAAAAAGGATGAAGTACAATAGATGAAAAATAAAATCAGAACATTGAGTTCTAAAGGAATTTACCTGATTTCTAAAGCATATAGAACTGTTGCCTTCGGTACAACGTATTATTCCTGGTAGGATTAAAAGAAGCCAAAGATGAACTTCTGCTAAGTTAATTAGCTATTCTTATCCAACTCCAAGTTGACTTAAATTTCTTATGAAAAAATGAGGAACAGTTCAAGAGCTATTTATCACAACCTCTCCTGAACATCAAGAACACTTGATAACATCTATTTTAGAGACTTCAAAAAGGACACTTTAATAATTGCTTTCTTCTTTCTGCCTTATTAAATCCAAATTCCTCCATGTAACTCTTGTTGTTCACTCATATGTAATAGTATTTGGAATCATTTTCTGCTATATATGGACCATTGTATGCTTTAGGAGCAATTATTTTTCATGTAAGATCTACTATTCACTCTGGAGTAGATACCACTATTTCCGTCCCTTCTTGATTATGATAAGCTAAATTAATCACTTTTGTTGACCCCCAATGTCACGCAGGTTTTTCTGAAATATAGACTATCTCATCATTTTTATAAATAAATTCTTTCTTAGGAAGTGTGTAATACACATCTTGTTCGTCATAGAATAACAATGAAGGTACATTACTATGGTTAAATTCTCCATTTATTTCAAATTCCTGATCGTAAGTAACAACAAACCGACTTTCATCTTTCTTCCCAATAAAAGCGGCATATCAATTAGCGGAAAGGACAAACTGATGAATATAGTCGTATTCCGTTATGTGTTCTCCTCGATGATACAGAGTTTGTCGTCAATTTTCCTTTCGTAAATATGTTCCATATTCTAGGGCTCTATCTCTCATAAGATGATCATACTTTGGCGTTTTAATTACTCATGAGTAATTACCAAGGTGATTTGCTATTTCCAGGAATGCACTTTGATATCCATCGCTAATAATAATACAATTATTTTGCTTTGAGTATGTATCGATTAGGGTTTCTAGCATAAATCTTCTTTCTTCATTCTTGCTTGTATCCAAAATTCATGATGCTTTTTTTAAGGCTGTAACAATCTTTGCTGAATTTATTTTATGAGAAATCGCTATATGATCTATTTTCTCTCTAGCCATCGACAGTTTCTCTATATCCTGCTCACTAGGCTGAAAAGCACTGCTAACCTGTATGCAACTGAACAATATAATTGCTAGAATAATTTTTTTAATCATTGTGCGAGTGAGAAGTAAAATTCTTTTTTCTTCGAGTATTTGTTATCAATAGAATTAGTAATGATCATATTCAAGCTAATAAAATATCCTTATGTGCGTCCCACTCATCTCCTTGGGTTCAAAGGTAAGCTTGTCCTAGTTCTGGATTTGCTATCATTGCAGCTCACATTTCGAAGAGTTCAAAAATAGCTCAAAATGAAATCATGAGATTCACTACTACTACATAAAACAGTATATTTGAAAGTCTTGGGACCTGGGTACGAAATCGCTCTGCTAATGGCAAGGTTAATAAGAAACCAAAAAGTAAATGTACCCAACGATCAAATGAATTTCTTTCTCCACCAAGTAAACCTGAAAATCGATTTCAACTATACGTTGAAATACTATTCACTATTTCTGATAGAGGTTCTCAAAAAGGAACATGACTATAGGTATAATGTGCTCATATTTCATGCAGT